>JANPNY010000158.1:0-14799 GCA_031427745.1 Chitinophagaceae bacterium
ATTATTTTTTACAGCTGAATAGCCAATCAGTGCAGATTATTCACTCCCCTTTAGGGATTGGCGGTACAAAAAAAAAGGGCCAGGATAAAAATCCAGCCCCGTTTTAAAATCCAATATCCTATGAAAAACCAATGCTAATATAAGCGGACTTACACACATGCATTAATAAAATTTAGTAAGTGGTCGTTTTGACCTATTAACTGGTATAATCCTGTCTTAAACGACTGATTTCTAATAAACAAAACACCCATTGGATTACGCTTGCTTTACAGAGAAATGACATCAGGTATAACAAAGTGCTTTTAATAATTATCCGGCATCCCGCTAAAAAGTTTCCGTTCTTTTTAAAAAGGGGAAAATTGTAGGGGGCTATAAATCAGTAAAAAAGTACATTATTTTTCGCCGAATTGTAAATTGAAGTTACCCTCGTACCCTGGGATCAATAACACTGTACAGAAAATCTGCCAGCATATTAATAACGATAAAAATACAGGCACTTATTAATACGGAGCCCATCACAACGGGATAGTCTAATTTCTCCAGGGCATCCACTGTTATTTTACCAATGCCCTGCCAGCCAAAAATATATTCTACAAAGAAAGCACCTGCAAGCAACTCGGCAAACCAGCCGGTGATTGCTGTAACCACCGGGTTAAGGGCGTTGCGTAGCGCATGACGAATGATAATTGTTCGCCTGCTTAACCCTTTGGCATAGGCTGTTCTTATGTAATCCTGGTTAAGTACATCCAGCATGGAACTCCGGGTAAGTTGTGTAATAATTGCCAGCGGACGAATGCCCAACGTAAAGGCAGGTAAAATCAGATTCTTTAATGTAAGAAAGCGTTCACCAGTTACTTCATCTATATCAAACCAACTACCAGTAAGCTGCAAGCCAGTATAAGGATGCAGTACTACCCCAAAAAAATAAGCAATTATAATCGCCATAAAAAAAGATGGGGCAGATATGCCAGCAATACTGGCAAATACAGCGGAGGTATCAATCCATGTGCCTTTATTGACTGCCGCCAAAACACCTAAAAATATACCGACTGTGGCAGCAAACAGCATGGCTGCGAACGCAAGTAATAGCGTACCTGGCAAGGCTTCCATTAAAACCGATCCTACGCTTTTTTTTGTTTGATAACTCTTTCTGAGATACGGAATCTTTAATCCAATTTTAGTAGATCCGCCAACGAAAACACCGTGTAATTTTTTATTGGAAATATCGCTTGCAGTATGAATGCACAAGGGCGAAACATCATTCAGGTATAAAAAAAACTGTTTCCATTTGGGCTGATCCAGGTATAGTTCTTTACGGATATTGTCCATGGTTTTTTTGTCGCCTGTTTGCCCCATCATCATCCGGGCCGGATCTCCAAAACCCTGAAAGATTACAAAAACCAAGCCTACCACGCCCAGCAAAACAAGCATAGCGTAATATATTTTTTTTAGTAGCTGTTGCAATTACCAATAATTAATGATGATGGTTTACGGTATGCGGTTGTTATTTCAGCAGCACTTTCATATCTGCCCAGCTATATTTTTGTTGCACTACAGGCCCCTTCATTACAAAAATAGTTGGGTTGGCCCTTGCCGCAGTCTTGATGGCTACACCATCGCAAGTGTACACCGGAAGGTTAAAACTATGCTGTTCATTTAAAAACGCATGTACATTTTTTCTATCGGAGGTAACAATATAAATGGGTAAGTTTTGTTGCTTTGCTTTTTTTGCAATATCTGAAAATACGCTGATCCATTTTTCGCCCTCATCTTCCATCTCTTTAACAAAAAATAAATAATAGGCAGGTTTGCTTAAAATGGTTTCGGTAGAATCTGCACCTGAAGAATCAGACAAAATAAAATCATTAATTTTTGGCACATTGTTCACTCCCTTTTGCACCAGGGTTTCTTTGCGCTCTACAAATTTCCAGGCACTATCAGGCAGGTTTGTTACAGCAAAATCCTTTTTTTCACCTGCCTTTTCATAAACAAATGCATAAGTAAATTTGTCAGGAATTGCATTAGCCGGCATTTTACGCAGCTCTAGTAAATCATTGCCTTTTTTATAAGGAAGGCAATCAACCAAAGGCAAATGATCAATAACATACATCTGTAAAAAACCGGTAGCAATTACTGAAATTAATACGATAGCAAGCGGCAACAGCTCCTTAAAAAGTGGTTTAATATATTCCTTCTTCAGCATCAGGAAAATAATGAGCCCGAGCAAAATAATATCTTTTGTGAATGTTTGAATCGGCGTTAATGGAATACAATCTCCAAAACAACCGCAACTACGAATTTTACCGCTAAATAATACATAGCTTGTTAAAAAAGTAAAAAACAATATCAAAAGAAGCAACAAGCGTAGCACAGTATTTTTTTTCCAACCAACCAACAGACCAACCCCCAATGCCACCTCCAAAACTATCATCAACAATGTGATCAAAAAAGAGTAGCTGTGCATCCGGTTTACAATAGTTACCAGGTAACCTTCGCTGGCCCATACTTCAAAAAACTCCTGCATTTTATAGTTTAAACCGAGTGGATCTATGGCCTTTACCAATCCGGAAAAAATAAAGAGGACACCTACCAGGATTCTTGCGATACCTACAGAGATTTTCATACAATATATTTTTTTACACGCATTAATGGAATGCTACTACTTTAATTCAAACAATTTTTTTACCGACTAATTTTATTATTTGTTACTTTTCAGTACGACTCTTTATAACAATATCAAAGCAAAAACCGCATAGTTTATTATGTCATAAAAATTGGCATCTATCCCTTCACTCATGATGGTTTTACCATCATTGGTCAATATTTTTTTTATTCGCAGGAGCTTAGCCAATATAAGGTCTACAAAACTTTCCTGGCTCATGCTTCGCCAGGCTTCGCCATAATCGTGATTTTTATCCATCATTAGTGCTTTGGCGATTGTTACTTTCTCTTGATATAAACTTGCTACCGTTTCCACCGGCAAATCTTCTACTGTTTCATCCTTTATGTCCAATTGAATAAGACCAATGATAGCATAGTTTAATATACCCTTAAACTCACTCCTAATATCATCGCCAATCCGTTGTTCTCCCTTTTCCTGGATGGTCCTTATGCGCTTAGCTTTTATATAAATTTGGTCTACTACCGAAATTATCCGGTAAACCCGCCAGGAAGTGCCATAATCCGCTGCTTTATGTAAAAATATTTCTTTGCAGCTAACTACTGCATTGTCGTATTGTTGATTGGTGTTCATAGTAAACTGAATGTATATACTTTTGTTATCTTCAAAAATACTTGTTTCTAGCTGATGTACACAATTAACTGCAAAGGAAAATTATTAGTGATTGACGAGCCTTGGGTTATGGGCATTATTAATGCCACACCCGATTCTTTTTATGAAGGGCATCTATCTAAAGAAATGGACAGTATTGTAAGGCTGGCCGGCACTATGCTGGAAGATGGAGCGGCGGTTTTAGACATTGGTGGACAAAGCACTAAACCAGGCAGTAAACAAATCTCAGCAACTGAAGAAGGCAGCAGGGTGATACCGGTTATCGAAGCCATTGCGCAACAGTATCCGGACGTAGTCATTTCCGTAGATACTTTTTACAGTACAGTGGCTAGTGCAGCAGTGAAAGCAGGCGCCAGCATTGTTAATGATGTAAGTGGTGGCACAATGGACCCTGCTATGCTGAGTGTAGTAGCTGAATTAAAGACCCCTTTTATTTGCATGCATATGCAAGGCACACCCGAAACAATGCAGCAGCAAACTGATTATCAAAATGTGGTTACAGACGTACTCGATTACTTAAGTCGCCGGGTGGATATTTGCAGAAAAGCAGGTATCAACGATGTGATTGTTGACCCTGGTTTTGGTTTTGGTAAAACCATTCAGCAAAATTTTCTTTTATTGAAAAACCTTTCGGCCTTTAGCATGCTGGATACACCTTTGCTGGTTGGGCTATCCAGGAAAAGTACCATTTATAAAACCCTTAATCTTACTGCGGCAGAAGCACTCAACGGAACTACCAGTTTAAATACCATCGCCTTGCTTAACGGCACCTCCATATTAAGAGTGCATGATGTGAAAGAAGCATGGCAGGCAGTAAAGCTTGTTGAAGCTTATAACAAAGATTGATTTTTTACAGCTTATTATTTAGCTGATGAAGTTTTTCGTTTCCCTGGCATACGCACCAAAAAAAAACACCTCATTTCTGAAGTGCTTTTCTCTGTTTAAAATCGTTTTATTTGCCCGTAGCTTTTTGTGCTTTTTGTGCAGAATCCATCATCTTCTTTTGCATGACTTCCATTTTAGCCCTTTCCACCACGGCCTCAGCCCTTGCCTGTGCAGCAGTGATTACATCTACTATTTCAACCTCAAATACCAGGTTGGAGTTAGGTTTAATATCAGCACCTGCACCTTGTTTACCGTATGCAAGTGTAGATGGTATGTACAAGTTAGCTTTTGAACCCTTTTTCATTAAACTCAAACCATCTGTCCAGCCCGAAATAACACTGCCTTGTGTACCAGCAGGAGCACCCATATTAACAGGCAAAGCTTCTGTATGATTAAATTTTGGATCTTTATTTGAATCAAATACTTTACCATCTTCCAACGTTTTACCGGTGTACATCACTTTCAAAACTTTAGATGTATCAATTGCATCACCGGTACCTTCTGTAAGTATTTGAACATACGTACCCAATTTTGCTTTGGTTGCTTTGATGTTATTTTTAGCCAAATAATCAGCAATCGTTTTATCATCTTTCTTTAGTTGTTCAATACCCTTAATTGAATCTTTGGCTTTTGCATTTACCATCTGTGCCTTGTAAGCGCTATCAGCAGATTCCTTGTTAGTGAAGATGTTTACAATTTTGTAATGCGCAATAATATGGCCACCTTTTTTAATGAAGGGTGGTAATTGCCCGCCTTGTTTCATTAAACTATCAGTCACTTGCTTAACTACAATACTATCTCCCAAACGAATTTGGTTAAATATTTTATAGTAAACAGGAGGCAATGCTGCAGAATCTAACCCTACAATCTGGTTAGAAAATTCTTTGGAAGAAAACAACACCGTGTCTTTGTTGGTTCCTTTGTAGGTTTGGTCAAATGCTATTTCAAAGAAATTACCTGCTTTGATCACAGATCCTTTACCATCAGAAATAATTTTGTACTCCATACCACCTTCCGATTTTTTAAAAGGTTGTGTACAACTTGCCAGCAGCAACGCAGTTATGGCAGCGAAATAAAAAGAATGCTTCATTGTTGATTTTTATTTTTTAAAATTGATAATTACTTAGTTGATCTTTATTCTCTTTCATAGCAGTTATAAACTTAGCCACTACATCTTCCAAAGGTTCTTTATTTTGGCCGCCGGCCGCATTAAAATGCCCACCACCGTTAAAATATTTTCGGGCAAATGTGTTTACATCAAACCCATCTTTACTGCGGAAAGAACTTTTGCGTTCTTCTCCCCTGTCAATTATAATTGCTGCCAGTTTTATACCCTTTATGCTTAGCGGATAGTTTACAAGGCTTTCGGTATCGCCTGTAACAATATTGAATTTTATCAGATCCTGCTGTGGTATTGCAATTAAAGCAGTATTGTATTCATAAAAAACCTCCATGCGGTTTAGCAATACATGCCCTACAAACCGGAACCTGTTTTCAAGAAAATTATCAAAAAGATTTTCATGAATTTTACTATGGCTTAGTCCTTTATCTTTAAGATGAGCGATCATCCTATGCACACTTGCCGTGGTGGAAGGAAACCGGAACGAACCGGTATCTGTCATTACGCCAGCATACAAACATTCGGCGACTGCTTCATTAATTAAAACATCATTGCCCGAATCCCTAATAAAATCGTACACCATTTCGCAGGTGCTGCTTTTGCCGGTATCACTTACACCGTAGGCAAATTTATCTACCTGTGGTTCCTGGTGATGATCTATCAAAATACGTTTAGCATTGCTTGCGCCCAGCTTTTCTTCCATGCGCTTGGTGCGGCCAAGTGTATTAAAATCCAAACAAAAAATCCAATCGGCGGCGTCTATTGCTGCATCTGCTGCGGCCGTTTGCCGGTCGTAATCCAACACCAGTTTAGATGCCGGCATCCAATTTAAAAAACTGGCCCAGTTAGTGGGAGAAATAACCTGCACACTATGCCCTAGCTGTATCAAAAAATGATACAGCCCAAGTGAAGAACCCATTGCATCGCCATCCGGCTTTTGGTGAGTTGTAATTACTACCTTTTTTTGTGTATGTAATTGCGTGAATATTTCTTTAATAGATTGCATAAAGCGGCGCAAAAGTAACGGTTAGTTTTCAGTTTGCTGCCAGTTTTTTAAATTGTTATGCCAATGGAATCAAAATAACAAAACAAAACGATTTATATTTGCGGCTCAAAAAACAACAAAATGAGTAACAGAACATTTACGATGATTAAACCGGATGCAACAGCAAACGGACACACCGGCGCAATACTTGCAATGATAAACGCTGCAGGCTTTAGAATAGTTGCACTTAAAATGCTGCATCTTTCAACTGAAAAAGCAGGCGAATTTTATGCAGTTCATAAGGAAAGACCTTTTTATGGCGAATTAGTAGAATTTATGAGTCGTGGGCCGATATCAGCAGCAATTCTTGAAAAAGAAAATGCAGTAGCAGATTTCAGAACATTGATTGGAGCTACCAATCCTGCACAGGCTGTGGAAGGCACGGTAAGGAAATTATACGCCACTTCAATTGGAGAAAATGCGATTCACGGAAGTGACAGTGACGAGAATGCTGCCATTGAAGGTGATTTCTTCTTTAGCAAACTGGAACAGTTTTAATAGAACGAATTTTAAGATAAATAAAAAGAGGCTGTCTCAATTGTATGAGTCAGCCTCTTTTTATTTGCAGTATTTTCAAGTTTCAGTAAACAGGTTTTATCCCATCAATAAACCGGCAATAGTTGCCGATAAATAAGAGGCGAGTGTACCGCAGACAAGGGCCCTCATCCCCAGTTTAGCCAGGTCTGCCCTGCGTTCGGGCGCCAGCGCACCGATACCACCAATTTGCATCCCAACCGAACTAAAATTGGCAAAACCACAAATGGCAAAACTTACAATAATTAATGCTTTCTCTGAAATAACATTTTGATAGCCTTTAACCATTTGGCCCGCCGCATTGGGCACCATGGTTTGGGTAAGATCGCTGAAAGCCACAAACTCGTTGATGGTTAATTTTTTGCCGAGCATAGTAGCCACATTGGATACATCTGCCGAAGGCACACCCATTGACCAGGCCATCGGAGAAAAGATTTTACCGAAAATCCAGTCGAGTGATAAACTAAAATCAAGGTGTAACAGTATACCTAGCTTATGTAGTAGAAAGTTGATTAATGCAATCAATCCTAAAAAACCAATCAGCATCGCAATTACATTCATGGATATTTTCATGCCATCACCAGCACCATGACTGATGGCATCTATTACATTAGTATAAGGTGTTTTTACCTCCAGTTTTACCTGCCCCATTGTTTCACTTTCTTCAGTCTCCGGCCATACAATTTTAGAAATAACCAGTGCTGCAGGCGCTGCCATTAAACTGGCTGCAAGCAAATATTCTGCCTTGGCACCAAAGCTTACATACACCACCAATATGCCGCCGGCAATACAGGCAAGACTGCCACTCATACTGGCGAGTAATTCACTTTTGGTCATCCCTTTTAAATAAGGACGAATCATAACCTGCGCTTCTACCTGCCCCACAAAGGCACTGGCTACGTTGCTTAAAGCCTCGGCACCACTCACTCTCATTACTTTGTTCATTGCCTTTGCAACCAATGAAACAATGCGTTGCATTACACCAAAATGATAAAAAATGGCTACCAGCACACACACCAAAATAATAGTGGCCAATACACTAAAGCCAAAAATAAAAAACGCCGGGTGCTCCATAAGGGATTGAACCACCTGCCCGATTATCAGCCATCAGCCCACCATAAACGAAAGAGGCACCTTCTTTGGCAAAAGCTTCAATATGTGTAATAATGCTGCCAATTTTTTGGAAAAACGATTTTACAAAAGGAACTTTTAAAATTAAGAGGGCAATGGTAATCTGTAATAAAATTCCACTTACCACTAACCGGTAGTTGATTCTTTTTTTGTTATTTGATATTAACCAGGCCAATCCTAAAATGAGAACGACACCAACGAGTCCTTGAAAGCGCTGCATAAGCAAATTGTGGTTTAGGTTTGAAAGATATAGAAATAATGCAAAACAAAAATATTTTCAGTTGCCTGCACAACTCAATAAAAAGCCTGGGTATCTAAAAAGTAAAATTATTATTCACTACTACTGCTTTGTTAAGGTTAATGTGATGTATTGATTTGTGAATGGTGAATAAATATCAATGAATGCTTACTTTTTTATGTTTGCCCATTCACTATTGACCATTCACTACTTACAATTCACGCTTACCTTAACACTACGTAAGAAATTTTATTCTGTGACGGAACCAACAATTGGCACTTTCGAAACAATGGTAGTGCCTTTTCCGATTTCACTTTTAATGAGTAACTCACCACCCATTCTACCTACTCGTTCTTTCATACCAATAAGTCCGAGTGTTTTTTTACTTTTCATTTCTTTTGTGTCAAAACCTTTGCCGTTGTCTTGAATGGTGAGAATAAGATATTTATTATTTTTTACCAGCGAAGTTTTTACCTGTGTAGCCTTAGCATGGCGGGCAATATTGGTAAGTGCCTCCTGGTACAAGCGAAAAATGTCCGTTATTATTTCATCATCTAAATCAATTTCCGATATTGTTGTTGTAAACTGGCAACTCTTACCAGTACGTTTTTGAAATTCGCTGCATTGCCATTCAAGCGCATCTATTAAGCCAAGGTCGTCCAAAATTCCCGGGCGGAGATCGCCGGCAATTCTGCGAACACTTATTACCATATCGTCAATTGTCTGGAGGATTGCTTTTAGTTTTTCGGCTATTATTTTTTCTTTAGAAACTAATTTTTTATTAATCCAGGAAGCATCCATTTTTAAGCAGGTAAGCTGCTGGCCAAGTTCGTCGTGAATTTCACGGGCAATCCGGGTTCTTTCTTCTTCCCGTACTGTTTGCAGGTGAGCTGCTAAAAGGGTAAGTTCCTCACGGGAGCGTTCAATTTCTTCTACTTGCTTTTTGGTTTCAGTGATGTCGAATATCAGCCCGATCAAAAATTTTGTGCCCGTAGAATCGATATATCTTGTCTTCCTGGTAGAAATGGTTAGTGTTGGCCCACCCCTCACTGTAATGAACTCTTCAGTAATATTGTCAATACCAGTTTCAAGTACCTGCTTGTCGATTCGAAGGAAATGCTCCCGCTCTATTGCTGCCACATCTTCGGCAAGTGTTTTGCCAAGTACCTGCTCTTTGGTTAGGTTAAACAATTTACAAAATGCGTCATTTACAATGAGTAACCTGCTTTCATCATCCTTTACAAATACCGGGTGACCGATGCTGTTTATAATATTGGAAAGATGGGTCTCACTCTTGTGCAGCGCCTCATCAATTTTTTTACGTTGGGTGATATCCACAAAATTAATGACTACTTTTTCCAGGTCATTTGTATCATCATCACTATGAAAGATAGGCATGGCACTAATATTTGCCCATGTCACGTAATCTCTGTCCTTACGAATTATTCCCGCTACATAATTTGTTAACGGCTTTTTTGTTGTCACAACTTTATTTACGGGGTAGTCTTCTATTTTCATTGGAGACATATCTTCATAAACAAACATCCATACAGGATCTATTGCATCTTTGCCCAACATTTGCCTGGCAGTTAAACCAAGTATATTGGATGCTTCGTGATTGCTGAAGACAATATGAGTATCAGGGTCATGCACTACCACACCCACCAGTAAATGATCGAATGTAGACTGATATTCACGGCGGCTGATAACCGCTTTTTCTTTTAGTTTGATTGCTTCATTTGCAGATTGTTTTTTCTTAGAAATATCAATAACTGTTAGAAGATAATACTGATCGATCCCAGAATAAACGCCTTCAATTAAAACAGCAACTGAGCCTTTATTTTTTTTAGTGATCTTTACTTCGCAGGTTTGTTTGGTGGAGGTTGACAGTATGTTTTTTAAAAAAAGATGGAAGGATGCACGGGTATCCGGCGTAACAAAAAGATCGAACTGATGGTTGATTAAATTCACCCGCTTTTTACCAAGCATATTGGCACCGCTGGAGTTTAGTTCGCAAATGTTGCAGTTGCTATCGAGTGTAAAAAATCCGGCTGAGGCCGATTGATAAAACTTGCTGAATGTATCCGCAGCGGTTTCAATGCTGTGAATAGTAGCCCTTAATTGCTCATTTTGCAATTTCAATTCTTTCGCTTGCTGTTCAAGTTCCTGTAAGTGCCTTACTGTGTGAGCTGTTGACAGCACAACTTTTTTAACGGTGGTTTTTTCTTTAAATGTCTTCTCAGCTTTTTGTCCCAGTACAGCTGCTGCAGGCGATAGATTAGATTCTTTTTTCATACCGTTTTTTTCAGGCATAACCAAAAACCCCGACCCAAAAGCCGGGGCTACAAATTATATTTTCCGGATAACGATGCTTGTAAAATATGCTTTGTTCACATAATCCTATCAGGCAATTAGCCCAGTTTTAGCCAAGCCGTAATCAGGATAATCTTTCCATTTACCGGTGGTTTTTATATATTCCAAATTATCGTTCATGCCTGAATGGCAATGTGCTTTATAATTTTATCTCTCATTTATGAGGGCTTATTTTTTTATCAATTGCATTGCTTCCGGGTTCCAGCGAATGGCGGTATCCTGGTTATAACTGTCGTTGCATAACAGGGCAGGCGCACAAGCCCTGTAGCCAAACACTGCATCTTCTGCAACCTTTCCCCCATTTTTTATGGCATTAAAGAAGTTAACAAAATGGTCGTAAGGTCCACCCTTGTAGTCCTTTTCTGCAGCAAACGTATATTCTTCCGGAGGTAAAATTCTTTTACGTTCCGAGACAGGTGTACCTGCTTTCCGCATCTGTTCAATATAAAACGGATCGTCGGACTCGATGGTTTTATTTCTTTTTAAGGTTACCGAATCCCAGGTAATATCCATCGATCCTTCGCTGCCTACTAATTTTAAATAAGTGGTACCACTGGTGCCATCTACAAAATTGCAGCGCAACGATAAATTAAAAGGAGCATGCGCCTTGCTTTGCGGATAATCGAAAGTACCCAACAATACATCGGGTACTTCCCGTCCGTCTTTCCAGTAGCGCAGGCCGCCGGCTGCATAAATTTTTTCAGGCCCCAAAGAGTTGGTAATAAAATGGAGGCTCGAAAACAAGTGCACAAACAGATCGCCTGCCATGCCGGTTCCATAATCGGTGTAATTTCTCCACCTGAAAAAACGGGTAGCATCAAAAGAACGTTTATTGGTATTACTGATATAAGTTTCCCAATCAACATTTTGAGCCGAAGCATCTGCCGGAATAGGGTATTGCCAGGCACCTGTAGGTGAATGACGTGCCCAGAAACCTTCTGCATAATTCAGTTCGCCAATTGCCCCCTCTGCCAGTAATTGTTTTGCCTTTTCGTTACCCAAAGAAGATACTCCCTGGCTGCCCACCTGGAAAATTTTACCGGTTTCTTTTTGTGCCTTAATTACTGCCGGACCTTCTGTAATGGAATGCACCATTGGCTTTTCGCAGTACACATCTTTACCCGCCCGCATGGCATCAATAGAAATTTGCTGGTGCCAATGATCGGGTGTACCAACAATAACGGCGTCCACATCTTTGCGGTTTAAAATTTCTTTGTAGCTACGGGTAGTAAAAATATCTGCACCCCACTTATCTTTTGCGTCTTTTAAACGGCCATCATACAAATCACAAACTGCTACCAGCTTTACGCCCGGCACCTTTAAAGCAGTCAGCGTATCCTGTGTGCCCATGCCGCCTGCACCAATTAAGGCAATGTTGATTTTGTCATTTATACTGGCAGGTGTTCTCTTTAATGATGCTGTAAATTTTGCCTTTTCTTCAGCGGCAAATACGTTGCTGCCTGCAACAACAATGGCAGAGGTTGTTGCCAGTTTTTTAATAAAATTTCTACGGGATGGTCCGGGAATGTGGTTCATGTAATGTTTATTATTATAGGTGATTAAATTATTAAAAATAATAGCATGTTTAGTCCAGCACTTTAATACGAATTTTTTTCCATCTTACTTTAATTCCACCACCTTCATGAATCTGAAGTGCAATAAAGCCATCTCCCTTTCCAATTTTTTCATCTTTAAGGGTTACTATCTGGTGACCGTTTAATGTGCTGGTTATCTCATCTCCCTTAACCAAAATTTTCATTGTATTCCATTTACCCATTTTTAGCCATTGTTCATCTTCGGGCTTTGGCTGTATCAACCAGCCCCGACCATAAGATTCGTAAATGCCACCTGTGTGCATACCAGCGGGTGCAACTTCTACCTGCCAGCCGCTTATTTTGGTGCCATCTATTGAGGAGCGAATAAATACGCCGCTGTTGCCATTGGCCTCTTGTTTAAACTTAAGTGTGAGCTCGAAATTTTTATAGGTTTTATTGGTGGAAAGATATCCATACTGTTTATCAGGGCCACTTTCACAAATTAGTTCACCTTTCTCAACATACCATTTTTCAGTTCCGTTATTCGTCCAGCCATCCAGGTTTTTTCCATTAAAAAGGCTGACTTTTTTTGTCCAATTACAACAATGCATAAAAGCAAAGAAAGCACCAGGGAGAATAAATTTTTCATTATTACGAACATTTAAATGTTTAAAAATACAAGCAGGTTGAATTGCAGGCAAAGAGGTGAATTTTTGAAGCTACAATTTAATGCGATTTTTTTTAAACAGGTTGAAAAAAATTCCTTCAATTCGTAAGTCACTACAAACGGAAGCAGACAATAAAAAAATAGGGTTCGCTTTTTAAATGTGCAGCGGTAAAAGGCGAATCAAATTATTAAATAAGGGCTGTAAAAATTATAATTTGATAACGATCAATAAATATTGCATGGCTCGCAAAGTTATACCTTGCCTTTTCTTAAATTGGTTGTTGAAATTGTATTGACGATGGGAATTCCAAATTTTATTAAAAGGCCCGGGAAAGTGTTAAAAACGATTTACAATATCCTCGGCGTGCCTTATGTAAACCAGTACAATATTACGGCATCTCAGTTACATGATTCTTTACTGATAAGCCTAACTTTACACCCTACATTTTTGGACAGTATGACCCAACGAATTTTGACTTAGACAATGCGATGGAAAAATACCACCGCAGCATTGACTGGCGTAAAATATTACAAGGGCCTGCCATGGATAATGAACATGAAATAAGAAAAGAATTCAAAAAAATAAATTAAACGACTGGTATATGAGTAAAATGATGAAAATAATGGTGGGTTTGATGATTGTAGTCCCGCAGTCTCTATTAGCACAAAAGAATGTCACGAAAAAAGTGATGCTGCCAAACGGATGGAGTCTTTCGCCTGCCGGCCGTTCGTTGCCATTGGGAGATCTTCCACTAAACATGGCGGTTTCCCGTTCAAAAAAATTATTGGCAGTAACCAATAATGGACAAAGCACCCAAACGATCCAACTCATAAATCCTGCAACAGAAAAAATACTGGACAATATTGAGATAGGAGCTTCCTGGTATGGTTTAAAATTCAGTGACGATGAAAAGTCATTGTATGTGAGTGGCGGCAACAATAACTGGATTATACAATATGCTATTATAAAAAACAAGCTTCATTTAAAAGACTCAATAAAACTAGGCAACAAATGGCCCAATAAAATTTCGCCGGCAGGTATTGAAATTAATGATGCAATAAAAACCATGTATGTTGTAACGAAAGATAATAATTCACTTTACACAATCGATCTGTCATCAAAACAAATAACCCAGCAGCTAGCCCTCGGTGCAGAATCTTATGCCTGTTTGTTATCCAACAATAAAAAAGAATTATACATTTCGCTTTGGGGTGGAGATAAAGTATTGGTGTTTGATATTGCAACAAAAAAAGTAACGGATTCTATCAAAGTGGGCGATAATCCAAATGAACTGCTACTATCAAAAAACGGCAAATATTTATTTGTAGCCAATGCCAATGACAATAGTGTTTCTGTTATAGACATTAACCAAAGAAAAGTACTGGAAGAATTAAATGCTGCCCTGTATCCCAATGCTCCACAGGGTTCTGCCAGCAACGGCCTTGCGCTTTCAGAAAACCAGCAAACTTTGTATATAGCCAATGCAGATAATAATTGCCTGGCAGTTTTTGATGTTTCAGTAATGGGAGAAAGTAAATCAAAAGGCTTTATTCCTGTTGGCTGGTACCCTACCAATGTAAAAGTAATTGGTACAAAAATATTTGTTAGTAATGGAAAAGGATTTTCCTCTTTTGCCAATCCAAAGGGACCTAACCCTGTTGCAAAAAAGCAAAAGGTAACCTATCAAAAAAGTGATGCACCTGCTCAAAAAGTTCAATATATTGGTGGGTTAATGAAGGGCACCCTAAGTATTATTGATGAACCATCCGATGTTGCATTAGCGGCTTATTCTAAAAAGGTTTATGAAAATACGCCCTACACCAAAGACAAAGAATTAAATGCCAAAGGTGAAAAAGGTAACCCCGTTCCAATGAAAGTTGGCTTAGAGTTGAAAGACTTGGGTGAGAAAAAGATTGTCGATAACCTAGTGTCTCGAGTTTTTGAATCTCAGAAAAGAGGGAGAACTATTTTAGGTGAC
>JANPNY010000159.1:0-8587 GCA_031427745.1 Chitinophagaceae bacterium
TGAATCTTTTATGGGTATTTTAATAATACTGTTACTGCTAAAAAATAAAACCACTATTACCAAAATATAAAAAACACCTACTGCAAAAAAACCGAGGTACATTCTATCAAGAACGGTTCCAAGCCATATCGCAAAACCAATACTGATTAAAATTATTACCATGCATCCAATGGCTACCATGACAATTTTGGAAACAAGAGAAGAAATTATATCGGATGTTTTACCTACTGTTTTTAAACGAAGTAACTCTACCCTTGTTTCCAGATACTCAGTTGTTTTGTTAAACAAACCATCAAAAGTATTTGTCGTATTTTCCATAAACGTTATTTGGAATTTAATTAATTTTAAAAGCTCCTTAGAAATTTTTCTGACCTCCGTCGGTGCTGTAGGATGCAAATTTATCTTTCCCCTCTTCTACAAGATCTTCTGTTTTACCTTTAAAAGACGCATATTGGTCTGTTACTTTTGCCTTTACATTTTCGTATTCATCCACAACTTCATCTACCAAAGAACTAAATTTCGATTTCATACTTTCTTTTAAATCTGTTCCTGATTTGGCCAGTTTCTTTCTTGTTTCTGAACCTTTATCGGGTGCCAACAAAATGCCTAAAACTGCACCTGCTGCCAAACCAGCAACTAATCCTGTAATAACTTTTCCTGTACTCATAAAATAAATTTTAAAATGTTGATTAAATAATTGATACAATAGACGAAACCAAAATCAGGCCAAAATAAAAAGGAAGAGCGTAATTTATTTATCATTTAACTTTCCTGCATTTTTATAGGTTGTGTTAGTGAAAATTGATGGTGGGCGGAATTTTTTTGCGTAAATTTTTCTACACTACAAGGGTTGTAATAGTTAGTTTTTCAGGTTAAAAACATATTGCAATACCTAAAAGTGAAGAACACTTAAAATGGCACTATTTTGATACATGTATTTATAAACGATTCTAAATAATGGAACCAAATATCAAAAACATAGAAAAGCTAAAAAGCCTGGTAAATAATATTGGAATTGCAATGCTGGTAACTGTAAATGAAGCAAAAGAAGTGAACTCCCGACCAATCAGTACAGCAGATATAGATACTGAGGGAAATATCTGGTTTTTCACTGACGAGTTTTCAGATAAAGCAAATGAAATATCGTTTAACAATGAGGTGGTAATTACCTACACTTCTCCGTCTTTAAAAAGATGTATTTCCATTCACGGAAATGCAAGTCTTATCAATGACATCGATCAAATTAAGGACTTATGGAACCCGGCATTTAAACCCTGGTTCCCGGAGGCAGAAACAGACGATACAGTTAGGTTATTAAAAGTAAGCCCATCTCATATTGAGTATTGGGATGGAGGCAGCAGCAAAATAGTGATCAGCTCAAATAAAGGGAATACCTATAAAAAGAAGGGCAATCATCATTTGGAATCTATAAATAATTAACAACAACGCATCCAGCATTTTACCTTAGTTAAAATACCTGCGCAAAGTCCACGCAATGGTTTCATGCTGCTGCATCAACCCGGTTAAAAAATCTGCAGTTCCTGCATCTTTAAATTTTTCTGAACAATCATCAATATACTTACGCAAGCATTTGATAACTAATTCATGATCGCTGAGCAATTCTTTTAGCATCTCCTCTTTTTGAGGATATTTTCCAGGCGCTTCTTTTAAAGATGTATTATCTAGAAACTCGGCCAGCGTACCAATTACTGGAGCACCTAATTTGTTGATGCGTTCTGCAATTTCATCGATAGCTTCTTCCAGTAAAGTGTATTGAACTTCAAATAATTTATGGAGTTCCATAAAACTTTCACCTTTTACATTCCAATGAAATTTTCGTGTTTTGCTGTAGAGTAACGTCGTGTCGGATAATACGCTAGAAAGCAGCGTTGTAACATCCTGTAAGTTTTTTTCTGAGATTCCAATATTTGGTTTCATACTAAATTGTTTTATTAAGTTGCTTAATGCTTTACTATCTTTAAAGAGTTGACAAGTATTATACCAGTTTTACCTTTAGCATTATAAAATACTGTGGCATAAAAATAGAAGTCACAGAGGGGAATGCTTTCCCGAATATGCGTAAGCAGTTATCCGTAATATTTTTATATGAAAAAAAAGAAATCATTCACAACTGATTACCGCCTTATTACCGGCTATATCATTGCTTTTATATTACTATTAGTGAGTTATCTTATTACGCTGTTTTCAAACAGGGAGATAATCAGGCATACACAGTCATTAAGTTCAACTCAAAAAATTATCAGCAATATTGAAAACCTGCTCTCGCAAATAAAGGACGGAGAAACCGGATATAGAGGCTACATTCTAACAGGCGACAGTAATTTTCTTACACCATTTCAAAACAGCGAAGTACATACAGCCAGCATATTTTTAATGCTTGATAAAGAATTAAAAGATAATAAAAGCCAGCAACTACGCCTGGATGAAATGAAGCGGTTAATTAACCGAAAGTTCGTTATAATAAAAAACAACCTTGATTACTTTAATGGTCATAATAAAACCATCGATAGCTTTTTGTTGAACAAGAGTTATGTAGGCAAAGACGTAATGGATAGCATCAGGCAACAGACAAAAAATATGCAGGATTATGAAAAAAACTTACTCGATACAAGGTCAAAAAAAGTTAAAGATGAATACACTGCATTAAACACGATTGTTATTGTGTCAATAATACTAGCGTTAATTTTTGCGGCCTTTGGAGCTATAACATTTATTAAAGAAAAGAAAGCAAGAGAAGAGGCTGACAAACAAGTTAAAACGTTTCAAAACGAACTTACCCAACGAATTGAAGAACTTGATAAAGCTAATAAAGAGCTTATAGAAATGCGGAGGGATGAAAAATTTGCTTCTACCGGCAGGATAGCACGCATTATAGCGCATGAAGTACGCAATCCTCTTACCAATATTGATCTTGCTATTTCCCTCATTAAAAAAGACGTAGATAAAGAAAATAAGGAATTAGATTTTTTATTTGAAATGACAACAAGAAACAGCAACCGGATTAACCAGCTAATAACGGAATTATTAAATGCAACAAGGGTTACCGATTTATTTTTTATAAAGACATCTGTTAGTTCTATTCTTAATGAAGTTATAGAAATGGCTGGGGATAGGATTGAACTGAAAAATATAACTGTTCAAAAAAACTTTAGCACTATATCAGACGAAGTAATCGTTGATGCGGAAAAATTAAAAATTGCATTTTTAAATATCGTTATAAATGCCATTGAAGCAATGGCAGGAAAAGACAATGGAATACTGCAACTTGTAACAAAAAATGAGAACGGTAAATGGTTGATAGAAATCAGGGACAATGGAGCAGGAATGGACGAAAAGGAATTGAGTAAGTTGTTTGAAGCCTATTATACCACGAAGCCAAAAGGTAATGGCCTTGGCTTAACCAATACGCAAAACATTATACTAAACCACAAAGGAAGTATTGAGGTGAAAAGTAAGCCTGGTGAAGGCAGCAGTTTTATTATTAGCCTTGATAGCATAGCTACAATTTAGGTGACCATAGCTTTTTAAAGCGATTAGTTGTATACAACGCAATCGTTGATAAAATTAGTCTGACTTTTCAATTACGAGCAAAAAAATACAGGCTTTAACATAAGAGGAAATGCGAACGTTACACAGGTTACCCTGGTATAACAATTTAAAACATTCACCAATTATGTAAAAGCCTGCTTTTACAGATATTTTGCTATGCAGCCCTTTTAATAACATTCAGTATAATCGCAATAATTGCGACTACCAACAGAATATGAATAAGACCCCCTGCATGATATCCCAGGAACCCTACAGCCCAGGCTATTATCAAAATTACCGCTACAACGTACAATAAATTTCCCATGATAATAAATTTTTAAAAGTTAAAATGATTTTAATATCAATAAGAAAAAATGCTGCCAAAAATTAAAATTGAAAAAATATATGCCTTCAATGGCTGATAAGTAAAAAAATAAAATAAGCAGGAAAAACAGGTAATAAAATTGAGGAAACTTTTCTACGAATTTTGCAGTGCTTAAGCATGCAAAAGATTAAATACAGTTTGATAAATCATGTCCTTGGTAAAAGGTTTGCAAATAAAAGTATCAGCACCGTTGCTGATTGCTTTTTGTCTTTCTGCATGATTATCAAAAGCAGAAATCATAACTATTTTTGTACCCGGGTTATTCTGCTTAACTCCTTGAATGTAATCTATACCGAGCCCATCAGGTAAATGGTTGTCGAGGAATATTATTTCAGGTTGCTGATTCAAAAGAGTTGCGGTTGCTTCTTGTAATGAATTTACATAATTTACCTGACAATTTTTTGAACTTAAAATACTACTTAACAGGTAGCAGATATCCACTTCGTCATCTATGATTAATACATTCGTCTTCATATGCTATTGTAAAAACTCGTTTAAAATTTTTGCCTGTAGTGCAAATATTAAAACATATTTTTTGGCTATTTATTGTTTTTCGTTTCCTTTTATTGGTACTCCATATTTACAATGCGCCCTTAACCATCATTAAATTCTTTGTACTCTTTCATTTTATTGTACAAAGTTTTACGATCTATATTTAAAATTTTTGCAGCCTTACTTTTGTTGTAATTAGCCTTTTTCAGCGCTATCACTATTGTTTCGTATTCGGCATCAATACTGGCACCCTTCAGGCTATGTTCATTGATTTCTGCAGGATTTGAATGACTTAAATTTCTATCAGTATGACTAAAACTATCCTCCTGAAAACTGCTTTCCTGGTTTAAAAATCCGCTACCTTCAAATAACAGCTTACCATGGTTAACCATTTCAAAAGGAAGGGCAGGCAGTTCTATATTTTCAGTTTCTGTCAGCAAAGCAGCCCTGTTAATTACATTCTTTAATTCTCTTAAATTACCAGGCCAGTTATAGGTTTTAAACAACTGCTCTATTGAAGGAGCAAATCCGGTAATGTCTTTTTGTAATTCCGTATTTGCTTTCTTTAAAAAGAAATGTGCAAATACCGTTATATCGCCCTTTCTTTTACGAAGGGGTGGTACAATAATGCTAAACTCATTAAACCGATGATACAAATCTTCCCTGAATTTTCCCTTACGGGCAACATCATAAAGCATTTCGTTACTGGCTACTATAATTCTTATATCAAGTTCTATATCCCTTATTCCTCCTACCCTTTTCATCTTTCTTTCCTGTACTACCCTAAGTAAGGATATCTGTACTTCATAAGAAAGGTTAGATACTTCGTCCAGGAAAACAGTACCTCCATTAGCTAATTCCAGGCTACCAATTTTTTGATTCAAAGCTCCGGTAAAGGCGCCCTTTTCATGTCCAAACAATTCACTTCCCGCTAATTCCTTTGATAGCGCACCGCAATCAATAGCGATAAAGGGCTGGTTGCATCTTTTACTTTTTTCATGAATGTGTTGCGCTACAGACTCTTTACCACTGCCACTTTCTCCATAAATAATTACACTGTAATTAGTGGGTGCTACCAGGTTTATTTGCTTAAGTAAATCGCCGAACACACCATCGGAGCTAAAAATATACTTAGATTCTGCAGTGGTGGTATTTTCGGTCTTGGTAGATGCGTTATTTATCCTCGTAGTTTTATTACTGGCCAAATTGTTTATAACACTCTTACTGGTTGCTTTCTTTATTGTTTGTAAAATTTCTTCGGGGAAAAGTGGCTTGGTGATGTAATCAAAAGCACCGTTCTTCATTACATCAACTGCCATCTTTATATCACTATATCCTGTAATAATTATTACCGGCATAGCTGGCCTTTTCTCTTTAATTTTAAGCAACAATGTTTTGCCATCAGTATCCTGCAAACGAAAATCGCACAAGATAATATCAGGTGTTTGCAGTTCCATCATTTCCAATCCCTTTTTACCACTATGTGCGTAGGAAACTTCGTATCCATTCCTGGAAAGAAACCGATGTAACAACAAACACATGTCCACATCGTCATCAATTATCAGTATATGCTCCATGTTTCAAATATTTCTTCTAAAGGTATCGATGTATTATCACAGCTTCATTTAATTTAAAAAGAAATTAAATGGCGCCAAAACAAAAATCAAATAAAAATTTTCTTAATTGTCTTTCGGGAAAATCAGGATGTAAGAAAAAAAAATAGCGCTTCCTGGAAAGGAAGCACTTTTTTACAAAACCTAAACCTAAAACCCTAAACCTATATAAAAAGATTCGATATTTTTCTTTATTGCGGGCAAATAAAAACCATAAAAAATGTGTTACCCTAAAATTCTTTTGCCAAACCCATTCCTAAAAACTCATTTACCCGTCTTCATAGATTAGTGTAAATACCATACCAAAAAACGAGAAAGCCGGTTTTTAAATTAAATGAACTGATTTTGATGGTGTTTTAACCAAAGAAAGTACAAGTTACGCCTGACAGGGCCTTTTAAACGTGATTATCACTCAATATCCATAGTAGCGCAACAAAAAAACCACCGCCACCCCCAAAAAATGGGGAAAAATGTAGAACTGATTCTACACAAATACAGGGGTACTTTTTAACAGTTACAAAATTTTATGGTATGCTTTTAGAATATAAGTAACCTATGCAAAAAGTATGGAAGTTTGTTAAGTGGGTACTCGTGGTTTTACTGGTATTGATTATAAGTGCAGCCGTTATTATTCAAACAGGTTTTTTTAAAAGCTTTGTTACACGGCAGGTTACTTCCTATATTAAAAGTAAGATCAAAACCGAATTCAGGTTAGGAAAGGTTGATTACAGCATACCAAATTGGATTGAGCTAAACAATTTGTATATAGAAGATGAAGCAGGTAAGGTATTAGCAAAAGGTAAAAAGATAAAGGTGAACCTGAATATGCTTGGTTTACTTAGTGGCCGATACGAAATCAATAATATTTTGCTGGATGAAATTCAATTGAACCTCTCCCGTAAACCGTTCGATTCGGTGTACAATTACCAGTTTATCCCGGATGCATTTGCAGGTAAAGAAAGTGCTGCGTTAAAAGATACTGTCGCAGCTAAACCATTTAAAATTGCATTGGAAAAAATTGAGCTAAAAAATTCAGTAGTTACCATCACGGATAAATACAGCGGAATTCACTTAAATGCCAATATTTTTTCATTTACAGCGCTTGCAGATAAACTGGATCTTGAAAAGTATGCCTTTAGCTTTAAAGATGCCAATCTGCAGCAATCTGTAATAAAAATACGCATGCTTACCTCAACGGCACCTCTGTCTAAAGCAGTTGAATCCACCATCAACCCTACATTCACTTTACAAAAGGCTGCCGTAATAAAGTCAGAAATTTATTTTGAGGATAGTGCTTTGCAGATGCTGTCTAATAACAGGCTCGATAGTTTTGAAGTAAATAACCTTGATTATGCTGTCGATAAAATCAATATAAACAGCATCCGTTTACAGCACAGCAAAATTGAGTTTACTCATAACACCGCACTCTTTAAAAGTAAAGCGCTGGCAGATACCATCACCACAAAAGTGATTGAAAACAACTTCCAGGTTTTAGTTAGATCAACGGTACTGTCGCAGAATAATATACTGTACAAAGATGCCGGAAAACCTGCTGCAACCGCAGGTTTTAATCCTGCAAATTTTGAATTAATTAAACTGGCTGCCAGTATAAAAAACATTCATTACAGCCTAAAAAGTACCGATGCAACTATTGAAAATATTGCCTTGCAGGAAGCAAAAGGCTTTCGGTTAGATTCTTTGAGCGGTGTAATTTCTATAACAAACGATACCTACAAAATCGATAAACTTATTATAAAATCCCCCAACAGTTTTATAGCCGGCGATGCGCTTATTATGCCTGCCACTTTCACGGTTAATCCAACACTAAACAATCAAATCAATATCATCAATACCAGTATTTCTTTAAAAGACATAGCGTTGATCAATCCAGCATTAGTAAAAAAATACCAGCAGCAAATAGGCAACAACAACAGCATTTTCATCAACCTGGCAGCAAGGGGAAATGCACAACGATTTCTTATTCAAACGCTATCGGCACATAGTAATACCAACGATATAAGGCTGCAGGCAAGCGGCACATTAGGCAATTTAAATAACCTTAAAAATGTGTTGTATAATATTGCTGTTGAAGATATGGTTGCAAGCAAATCTTTTCTGCAACCCTTTGTAAACGTGCCTGGCACAGAGATAAAGCTTCCACCCGCTATACATCTAAAAGGAACCATTAGTGGCAGCACTACACAGGCAAATACCAATGTAATTATTAGCAGTACTTATGGAACCGCCTTTATAAACGGTGTTGTTGCAGGCTTTAACGATCAAAAAAATCTTACCTACAATTTACGCCTGGCAGCAAAACAACTAGAAACGGGTAAATGGATTAACAAAGATTCTATACTGGGGAAATTAACCGGCTTTTTAACAATAAAAGGCAAGGGCATGGACTACAAAAAAATTACTGCAACTTCCGTTATTAATTTTTCGAGCTTTGTGGTAAAGCAGCACGAGTATAATAATATTTTGGTAAGTGCTAAATCCAGCAAAGGAGTGTACCAGGTAGATGGTAGTATTAAAGATGATGCTTTGC
>JANPNY010000160.1:0-20032 GCA_031427745.1 Chitinophagaceae bacterium
CGAGAGCCAGCTCCGCATCAACATAAAATTATTATCAAGCAGGGTAGAATAGCGGATAGCTTGCCGGGCATTGGCTGCTGCTTTTTCATAATCGCCGGTAATGGTGTACAGCTCGTTGAGGGCAATGTAAATATCTGCCAGGTTATTATAAAACTGGTATTGCTCACTTTGGGCCAATGCCAGCTTAAAATATTTTTGTGCATTGGGATAATCTTTTAAAGACAGGTAGTTGTTGCCCACCACATACAGGGTAAAGCTGTAATCCATATCATTAATACCACGCTGCTTAAAAATGGCTTCAGATTTTAATCCATATTCAATGCCTTTGTCAAATTTAGATTGTTTCCAAAACAGGTTGCTCAAATCACTGTAAGCCATCGCAATCGCCCTCTGGTCGTTGAGCGATTCTCCTAACCGTAATCCATCCATAGCGTAATCGGCTGCTTTGCTAAGCTGACCCCGCCTTTCCATTACATAGCCCATTTGTGTAAGTAACCGTGGCCAATCTTTTTTTTGCAATTTCTTTTTTGCTGATTCCAATAGTATGAATGCAGAATCTAATTTTTCCTGCCTCAGCAAAATGGCGCCCAGTGTAGTTTGTATGCGACCTTCCCAAACTTTGTTATTGGTGGTTTTAGCAAATGATAAAACTTTATTTGCAAGCACATACGCTGTATCGAGGTTACGGGTGTGCCAGTAATAGGCAAGATCATTGCCAATTGCAAGCTTAAGTGTATCGGGCAATTCCTTTTCATATGCATTTGCAAGAACGGTTAAATACGAAGAATCAAAGGCATCTGTTTCGGCAAAAACGGCACGGTAGGGATTTGCTTTCGAAAAATCAATTAGCTGCCCTTTTGTTTGATTAGCAATAAAAATAAAAATGAGAATAAATACTCTTTTCATCTTTCTTTTACATTAAACCATCTTAGTAATTTTGTTTGATAAAAATTGATGGAACAAATTGTTGTGAGCAATAAGAAAGACTTCTTACAAGCACTTTTATCAAAGAATTCATGCTTACAATCTCTATCTTTAAAAATGATAATTTTTACTTACCGGAACAGATAATGAATTGGATGTTTTTTTAAAATGTGGTTAAACGAGTAATGGTAAGTTTTATTACGAAGTACATTTTAGCCAACAGGGCATACAAATTAATAGGTCGTTTTGTGTATAGGGAGATGATTAAAGAATTTAGATTTTTTTTATCCTGTGCCAAAGCAATTGCTTTTATTTTACTGAATTGGCTTCAAATACTCTTAAAAAATTTCCACCCAATATTTTCCGGATGTCTTTTTTACTGTATCCCCTTTCCAGTAATGCTTTTGTAAGTAATGGAAAATCCTCTACTCCATTTAATTCTTTTGGGGGCGCTTCTATACCGTCAAAATCCGAGCCAATACCCACGTGGTCGATACCTATTAGTTGTACAATATAATCAAGGTGATTAAGTAATAAAGACATTGGTGGCCGATGAGCAGCTACTTCATCAGGATATTTTTCTGATACCATCATAGCTGCATAATCTGGCTGTATGTTATTTGCAATCATTTCATCAACCTCCTTTTTATGTTTTGCAATAAAAGCAGCATGATTTTTTTCATAACTGCTATCAATAAATCCTGCATAAAAATTTAAATGTATTACTCCCCCGTTTTTACCAATTGCCATTATCTGGTCATCCTTTAAGTTTCTTCTGTGCTTACACAAATTCCACACACAACTGTGGGATGCAATTACCGGTTTGGTAGTTGTATTGATAGCATCCCAAAAAGTTTGCTCACCTACATGACTAACATCTACAATCATTCCCAGTTCATTCATCCGTTTTACCACCTCCTTTCCAAATGCAGTTAATCCTTTATGCAAAAGAGAATCTTTTTTTTCAGTTTCATCTTTTGCTGATGTTGCCCAGGAGGTGGAGTTATTCCAGGTAATTGTCATATACCTGGCACCCCTTTCAAAAAGTTTATCCAGGTTTTCTAATTTATCTTCAATCATATGGCCGCCCTCCACACCTAACATAGCTCCTAATTTTTTTTGTTTTAATGCTTCCTGTAATTGCGATGCTGTTTTTACAATCATCATTTTATCTGGATTCCGCCTTGTCCATTCGTATACAGAATCAATTTCCCGATTGGCAAAGTTGTAGGGATGTAGTTGTTCCGGTCCGCAAAAGATGGAGAAAATCTGCACATCTATACCACCCTCTTTCATCCTGTTAAGATCTGAATGCGTTTTACCTTTTAAATCAGTATCAAACTGTACCAATTTTTCAATAGAAGCGCTGGGAATATCATTGTGCGTATCTATTAAAATAGCTTTGTTATGAAGTTTTTTATATGACTGGGCCGGTAAAAAAAACGGAGTTGCGAGCAGCAACAACAGGAAAAGTAATTTTGGCATAAATGCTTTTTTGAAAAATGTATTATTTAATAGTAATGGCTAATTATC
Source organism: Chitinophagaceae bacterium (assembly GCA_031427745.1). Classification (GTDB taxonomy): domain Bacteria; phylum Bacteroidota; class Bacteroidia; order Chitinophagales; family Chitinophagaceae; genus Ferruginibacter. Next base: position 2,458 of record JANPNY010000160.1, read on the forward strand.
CAATAACTTCCTTTGCAACTGTCATATCAATTTCTTTTTCCCACCTGGCTACAACAATGGTTGCCACCGCATTACCAATGATATTGGTGATAGCCCTTCCTTCGCTCATAAACCTGTCGATACCTAAAATTAACGCAATGGCAGCAACTGGTATATGACCTACTGCAGGCAATGTAGCTGCCAAGGTAATAAAGCCGCTCCCGGTAACTCCGGCTGCACCTTTTGAGGTAAGTAATAAAATCAACAATAAAGAAAACTGGTGTGTAATATCCAAAGGGGTATCCGTTGCCTGCGCTAAAAATATTGCAGCCATGGTGAGGTAGATGGATGTTCCATCCAGGTTAAAAGAGTATCCTGTAGGAACCACCAAACCAACGACAGGCTCTGAACATCCAATTTTTTCTAATTTATTTATCAGGCTCGGCAATGCAGCTTCTGAAGAAGATGTACCTAATACAACCAGCAACTCTTCTTTAATAAATTTTAGGAGTTTAAAAATATTAAAGCCGGCAAGCTTTAAAATACCGCCTAATACAAGGACGATAAATAATAAACAGGTAATGTAAAAGGAACCCATCAATTGCCCCAGAGAGGTTAACGATCCCAGGCCATATTTACCAATAGTAAAAGCCATTGCCCCTAAAGCCCCGATTGGAGCCAGCTTCATAATAATTTTTATAATGGCAAATAAAGCATCTTCCAAAGATTGAATACCTTTTAGAAGAGGTGTGGCTCTTTCTTTAATTTTTGATAACGCAATACCTAATAAAACAGAAAAGAAAAGTACCTGCAATAAATTACTGTTGGATAATGCATTCACAATATTTTCAGGAATAATATTCAGAATAAATTCCCAAACGGTTTGGCTTTTACTTTGAGTGATATATGCTTCCACCGGCTTGGCATCCAAGGTATCGAGGTTTACGTGCATGCCAACGCCTGGCTTTAATAAATTAATTACAATCAATCCTATAATCAATGCCAAAGTTGTAACTACTTCAAAATATAACAATGCTTTCAAACCGACCCTTCCCACTTTTTTGGTATCCTGCATATTGGCAATACCCGTTACTATTGTACAAAATATGATGGGAGCAATCATCATTTTTATAAGCCGTATAAAGCCATCTCCTAATGGCTTTAATTGAATGCCGAACGAAGGATAATAATGACCCAGTGCCACTCCTAAGAAAATAGCAATCAATACCTGTATGTATAAGCTTTTTAAAAACAGTGGCATGTCAGCAGTTATGAGGGACACAAGATATAAAAATTATAAGCCTAAAGATTAATCTTCCTTGGTTGCTTTATCGCCAACAAACACGGGTTGGTTGTTTTTAAACAGCACATTAAAAGTAGTAAGTGAACCATAGCAACGGGTAATATATTGTTGGATGTTTACCTTTTCTTCGTCACTTAGTTTTTTATTGCTATTGATATTTTGTTCCAAAACTCTTAATCTGTCTCTAAGCAAAACGATTTTGTGGAAAAAATCTTCAATAGGTATTTCCTTAGGCTTTATGCTTTTATCTGCAGTTTGTAGCAACATGGTGCCGCCTCTCCATTTATCACCCAATGGTACTACTTCGTTTGAACCGTTCCATAATTGTAATATTTTAAGCAGGGATCGTTCTGTTTCCGAAACCGTTTCAATTTCCGCAGTAACGTTGTCAGGTATTATTTCATCAAGATTTGTATCAATTTTATGTACTTATTTAATTCCATGATGAATAAAAGAGATAAGATAGGTTGCATACCGAACCCCTACGATAACCCCAGGCCCAAACTGGGTGTGCTGTAGCCGGGTTCCAATTCCTAATGTTGTTTGTTCTATAAAGATTTTTCTCAAAACTATAATTTTCAAAAGTATAAAACAGCGTAAGTTTTTATATTGCCGTGATTGAATAATGTTAATCATTAAAATGCTTTGAAGATTAAGCAGCACAAACACTTTTACATAAATACTTTAAATTAAATTCAGTCCACCAATAACAACTACGAAATATAGATTTTTTCGATTAATTAATTATAAAAATCTATTACAACTTCAGCAACTATAGAGTAAGTTTGTAGTTCCACTATCTTATTGAATTCAAAGGATATCCATTCGATTATCCGAAATAAGAATTATAAAAACTTGCTTCCTTCGAAAGAAAACAATCTAATCCTTACTTGAAAAACTGCATTTTTTCACTATAAAAATCAGCAGATGACACGTAATTGGTATGCAGTTTATACACAACCACAGAAAGAAGAAAAAGTAGCTTCAGCACTTTTAAGAAAAGGAATTGAAAGTTTTTGTCCGATTGTAAAAACAAATACTGCCAAGCTAAATATTAAAAAAGATTTTTTTCAGCCACTTTTTAGCTGTTATGTTTTTGTATTTGTTCAGGAAAATGAATTAGAAACGTTGAAAAAAATTCCTGGTATTTTAAATATTATTCACTGGAAATCGAAACCAGCGATAATAAATGAAATGGAAATTGATATTTTAAAACAACTAACAGCAAATTATTCCTGTATTAAGTTAGAAAAAACGATTGTTGATATGAATGGAAGTGTTCGGTTGATAGGCGAGCCGGCAGTTGCATACAAGGAAAATTCAGTTTCATTAAAATATCAGTCACTAAAAATCAATTTGCCGTCACTTGGTTATAATATGATAGCTGAGCGCACCAAACCATTAGAAGATTTAATTTTTTCAACAGTAAAAAATCCAAGAAAATTTTCCCGGCTTTTTTCCTAAAAATTAATTACCAGATTTTGAATTAAAAAAAATCGCCAGTTAATTACTGGCATTTTTTTTACTAAAATTTATTAGCAAAAAGCCATAGGTTGTAATCGATTTGTGGGACACTGATATACTGAAATCTTAATGACTATCCGCTATTTGGAAAAGGTTTGTACCATGCATTTTTTAGTGTTGCGTCCAGAAGCCTGTCGAATAAATTCATTCCAAAGTACCTCCTGTTAAATTTATAACAGAATTCATTTAGGTAGTTTTGCATGTACCCATTTTTTACCTGATGATGCAAGCCCAATATTTTTTTCTTTGCATTACTAATGGCTGTATGTACCCAAGGAAAAAATTTTGATACCTCGGTTTTGTCTTTCACAATTATTTCTTCATGGCTGGCACAAATATCCTTCAAGCCTTTATAACAACGCCTTCCATCAGTAATGACGGTGGCTGATCTTTGTATCATCTTAGTTGCTTCGCATATCACTTCGTTGGTACAAAGGCTTTTTACCACATTCATTTTTATAAAACCGCATTTTGTATCAGGATGGTAATCCTTTTGTTCGGCAGCCGCAACAGGTTTGGTGGAAACTGCCACAATCGCTTTTACCTGCCTGTCCAATTCCTTTGCAGGTTTGCTTTCCAGGGTAAGGCTATCTTTCTTACGATGCCCTTCAAAAAAGCCTTCATCCATCTCTATATAACCGTCTAAGGCATAGCTGTCATCTTTATGCCCCATACTTATTCTTATCTTCTGCATCATCAACCAAATGGGTTCATAACGGCTATGGCCAACCAACCGCTGCATTTCCAATGCAGAAAAACCCTTTTTGGTAAGGCTCATAAAATATAGACCCCATAACCAAACTTTGTAACCCAAATTGGAATGTTCCATTACTGTTCCGGTTTTTAAGCTCATGGACTTGCAGCAACCCTTGCATTTCCACCTGCTTTCCTTATCTATCCAGTAATGAACTAATGAGCCACAGTCGCTGCATTCAATACCCGCCTGCTCCTTCCTTTGCCTAAAAAACGTTTTACAACTATCTTCTGTACCGTATAGGGTGAAAAATTCAACTATCGTCATAACTAATTATTTTAGGCAAAATAGCTAAATTAATTAGTTATTCCAAATTACGGATAGTCATTGAAATCTTTTATAACGTCTTCATAAAAAAAATAAAACTCTAATAAATTAATTAGTTATTTTCTAATAAATATGAGTATTATTTAGTTGATACCTAAAATTTGAAATTATTTAGTAAAATATTTTCAATATTACGGCATTTCCCTTTATATTTGCATTTCAAATTACCTGTTTGGGTAAAATACTGTGGGGTGATGAAATTTTTGGCAGACATGCCCTCTTGTCTCGGGGGTGAGGATAACAGAATAAATATAGCATAGAGCCGATTTTGCAGCAATGTAAAACCGACCAGGGTCGACCACTCAACTTTGTGCTACAACTAACTGCCTCGTGGAGGTTCGATCCCTCCCCCTACAGCATTAATAGCCTTCTTCAAAAAAGAAGGCTATTTTATTTTGAGCAATTTCTATTTTTCATTCTTCCAAACCACTCCATTTTTCATAACCCACTTTACGTTACCCAACGTTTTAATGTTACTTAATGGATTTTCTTTTACCGCAATGATATCAGCAAAAGCCCCCGGCACTATTTCTCCCATCAACCCGGTTTCCCCCAACAAATCCGCACCATTAATAGTTGCGGTTTGAATAGCCTGTAACGGTTTCATTCCATATTGGATAAAAAATTCAAAATCCTTTGTTTGTGGCTCTGTCCAGTCATAGCCACCAATGTCAGTTCCGTAGGCTATTTTTACGCCATACTTCATCGCTTTTTTAAAAACTTCCGGCTCAGTTACTGCAAAGTATTTGTTCATAGGACTACCTGCCTTTGCCCTCCCTTCTGCAACAAAATCATTTACATAAATTGTAGGACACCAGAACACATTTTTCTGCACCATTAATTGCATGCATTCCTCGTTCATACCAAAACCATGTTCAATGCTTTTAGCTCCGGCATTGATGGAATAAATTATACCATCCGGAGTTACTGCGTGGGCTGCAAGTTTTCGACGGCTTTTGAGAGTTTCATCAGCAATGGCTTCTATTTCTTCTTTAGTAAAATTTGGGATACTCCTGTAATCACCATTCGGTAGTTTTTGATAACCCCGGTCTGCATAAATTTTTATCCAATCGGCACCATGTGCAATTTGCTCTCTTACTGCTTTTCTTCCTTCATCTGCTCCTGTAATTTCTTTTAACCCCTTAGGCATTTTTAGTTCCCATGCATATTCTTTTTCCAGAACGGGATAATGACCTGTTGTATTAATGGCGAGTGTAGATACAAACATTCTCGGTCCGGGTATTACATCATTGGCAATAGCTTTTTTTAAATCGACATCAGCATACCCTGCCCCTTCAGTTCCCAAATCCCTGATGGTGGTGAAACCATTCATTAAAGCCTGTTTGCAACTTTTTGTAGCCCTGATAGTACGATAGGGAATAGATTCTTTCAATATCTGTACATCATAATCTTCGCTGGTAATATCTCCTTGTAAAAGAACATGAGTGTGGCAATCAATTAAACCAGGTAAAATATAGTAAGTACTCAAATCTATTACGGTATCTGCCTTTTGTGAAAATAAAGCCGCATCTGTTATTGATTCAATTTTATTCCCTTTTATAAAAATAATTTGGTTCATTAATAACTTGCCTGTTCTAACATCCAAAACGTTTCCGCATTTTACCGCAGAGGTTTTTTGGGCGATAAGATGAAGGGAAAAAACTAAAGTGAAAATTAGCGTAAAGTATTTTTTCATTTTAAAACTTTTTTAGAGATTAAATATAGCGAAGGAATGGTTAATAAAAGCAGTGTTTATCATAATGATAAACACTGCTTTTATTAACCGTAAATTTTTTTCGGCAATACAACTGAGGTATTTGTAAAAAATACCATTTGACACAATTGTAAAAATTGCCCTAAAGAGCACTTGTATTTTAGCTAAATAATTTCTACGTTTGTTCTTATAATTTCCAACCTGCGAATTTCTAACCGCTTCTTTCTCTGAATATTCTATATTTTATCCCTTTGGCCACAATAAAGACACCCGTGGTATTCCAGCAATTTTTTTATTAGGCTTAGATAATCAAAAAAAAATTAAAACGCAACCTGTAATAAAAGAAACAGTTGCATTTATTTTAACCGGGTAGCCGAAAACGGTATTTAAGAGTAGGCAAATAAAAATTGTAACCATGAAGAAAAAAATAGTGTTGCCGCTTTTATGGCTTCTTATTAATGTCGCCCTATTTAGTTGTAGCGGTGTAAAATATGCTGAGGGTTCTCAGGCATCTAATAAAAGAATGCAGGATTTGACAATAGCTATGGTTGAAAAATCCAGCCAACCCTACACCAATAATGCGCTGCAGGTTACGGCACTTAAAGATTCAATTAATAGGGTAATTACAATCGAGAAGTCGAGGGGCAAATGGAATTTACCCACTGTTAATATGTGGAACCAAATGAACGGGATGGTAACTGATTTTGAAAATGCCTGGAAAGCCCAAAATACATTCAGCCCTGTATTTATTGATGAATACAAACAAAGAATCAATAAATTATTTAACTACATAGTCAATTTAGAAGACAATAAAATTAAACCCAAAAATTAAACATTCTAAATCTTATAATTATGGCACAAACTATTATAAAAGATATTTTGGCTGATGCAACCAGTCAAATAGCTGTATTGGCCAACAGTACCGTTAGTAAATATAAAAAGCAGGCTATCGCTGATGGTAAAAAAATTATTCTTGATATGAAAAATGATCTTGCACGATGGGTATTAATGTTGGAAGAAAGAAAACTCACCACTGCTGAATTTGAATTACTAGTAAAATCCTACAAAACCCAGATAGCAATGAATGGATTATTACTGGCTGGGTTAAGTGAGATTAGGGCAACAGAATTTGGGGTGGGGGTTTTGAACATTGTAACAGATGTAGCTTTAAACCTGGTTGAAAAAACAGCAGGCAAATTATTATCACCAACAATATAATTTAAAACCGGACAGAACCGGCTTAACTAAATGACTTGTGCAACTCCTTGTTTTGTTTGCAAAACAAAATATATTTGTCGCCATGGGTCAAAAAAAATTAATTCGTTTTGCTGCAATAAAATCATTTTCCAACGTACTGGAGTACCCCGAAAACATGCAGGGTAAATGGAATCAGCATTTTAATAATCAACAACCCATTGTGCTGGAGCTTGCCTGTGGCAGGGGAGAATATACCGTAGGCCTATCGGCACAATATCCAAACAAAAATTTTATAGGGGTAGATATCAAAGGCAATCGTATGTATATTGGTGCTAAAAAATGCCTTGATGAAAAATTAAACAATGCTGCTTTTTTGCGTACTCAAATAGCATTACTACCTAACTATTTTTCAGGTGCAGAAGTAAGTGAAATATGGATTACTTTTCCTGATCCCCAATTAAGGGGATCTAAAGCAAAAAAAAGGTTAACTCATCCACAGTTTCTTGCCTTATACAAGTCTATTTTAAAACCAACGGGCTGCATCCATCTTAAAACAGATTCACCTAAATTGTATCAATATACCAAAATGGTTATTGAACTATCGGGGCTTATCCTTGTTGAGGATATTCCTGATGTTTATGGTGAAAGTAATTCCCCTGATTTGTCTATTAAAACTCATTATGAAAGTCTGGACATAGCAGGAAGCAAAAAAATCTTTTACCTTAAATTTCAGCTGGGGCAATCTGTAAATTTTAATAATCATACATTGTTAGAATCATTAAAAGAAAAGGAACCATATCTACCAATATCGTAAAGCCAGCTATAGATGCAGCAATTAAAAGAAGGAGAAGATTTTTATTACAATGAAGATGGCTTTGTGGTATTTACAGAAAAATATCATCTCACAAAAGGTACCTGTTGTGGCAATGGTTGCAAACATTGCCCCTATAACTTTATTAATGTTCCTGAGGCCAGGCGGTTCCTATTGATAGAATCACAAAACAAAACATTATGATTCTCTTTAAAAACCGTCAACCCTTGTATTTAAATACCTCATACTCAAAAATTGCTTCCCAGGTATTTTTTTACATTAAACGATGAATAAATCGAAAAGGGGAATTATGAAAAAAGCGAATCTCCACACAAAAAAATTACCTGATACAACAAAAAAAAGTTATAGTTTTTTTGCTGATGTGTATGATGTGGTAAGGCAGATACCCAAAGGAAGGATTACATCTTACGGAGCGATTGCAAAATATTTAGGTACAGGGTCCAGTGCCCGTATGGTAGGCTGGGCAATGAATACAGCCCATGTTGCTACGCCAAAAGTTCCGGCCCACAGGGTAGTTAATCGCAATGGAATGCTGAGTGGTAAAATGCACTTTAATTCACCCACACAAATGGAAGAATTATTGACGAAAGAAAAAGTAATTGTAAAAAATGATATCATTATTGATTTTGAAAAACTATTTTGGGATCCTGCCGTTGAATTGGGTTTGTAAAATATTGATGGATTAAAACCTTGTACACGTCCTACCTTTACCAAACAGCTCACATCTTAATACTTTTATGACACAGCCAGAAAGCATACAGGGAAAAGTAACCTTCATTCACCATGAAAAAAACTACGTTACTATTGACTACGAGTTAAATGGCAGGAAAAAATCTATTAATGGTATGGTTGGTGAAAAAGAACAACTTAAATGGAAGGCTGCAAAAATTATTAAAAAGCCGCACCATTTTAGAATGGGCGATGAGGTAATTTTTAATATTGTATTGAGTGGCAGGGGAGATAAAATGATTGCAGATAATATTGTGTTTCGCTACAATAATGAATTTACCAACCTGTTGCAAAAAGCGCCTGTTGAAAATAAATTTGTTGGCTATCTTAAAGAAGTGGATGAACACTATTTTGTTAAAGAAACAGGCAGCTACATTGTGTTCCCGCTTATTATTTCTCCCTGGGAAATAAAACCGCCGGATACCAATTTAAATGAACCTGCTTTTTTTAAGTTAGATAATTTTAATAACCCCTCAGCAGTAACAGCCTCCTTAATACGGCAGACATTTATTCCGGAATACAATAAGGCATTACAGTTTTTTAAAAATCAAAAACCGGTAAATGCAACTGTTGTAAAAATAACCGCACACGGTATAGTTGTGCAACTTTTCAGTGAAAGAATCCAGGTTAAAATCGGCAAGGATATACTGGGAGAAAAACATGTATCACTAAAAGAAGAAGATAATATAAACGTCCTGATATCCTATATCAGTCCAGCTAAAATTGTACTACAATTAGCTAACGAGCATTCATAAACTGGCAACATCTTCTTCACTTAACTCCAGCAGCAATTGAATTTTTATTGAGGTGGGTGTTAGCATGGCAAAGAGCACTACAAATGCAGCCGCTAAAGCCAAAAAAGAAAAATTGCCCACCAACAACAAGCACATGATTGAAAATAAACAAGGACCCTCTATTAGCGCCCATTGCATAATACAGGTCTTACGGTATCTGCTGAATTTTTCCCCGGGGGTTAAATTACTTTTCTTTATTTGCGCTACTTGTCCTTTTAACATATAAAATGTTCCAAAATAGAGCCCGCCACACGAAAGTGACAGTACAAGCAGCTGCAGTACCCGGTCGTATTCTTTAAATGGCGGAATAACCTTATTGCCAAACAATAAAAAAGACGCAACCAACGCAAATATTACCTGCCCAATCAGCATGACCTTATGAATAAACTGCAATGAACTTAAGGAAGTATTTGCTGTAAAACTCATCAAAAAAATTATTGATAATATGGGCTAATCATTATATAAACTATTACACCGGTAACTGCAACATACATCCACAACGGCCAGATAATACGAACGATTTTTTTATGCTTTTCATATTCGCCGGTTAGTGCCCTGTATGCAGCAAATAAAATGAACGGAAGCCCAATGCCTGCCAAAGGAATATGAGTAATAAGAATTGCTAAATAGACCGAACGGCCGATTCCTGCGGCTACTTTCTCTGTATCACTCAATCCCTTTATCCCATCCGTTTCCCCATAGGATGTTTCTCCTGCCAACAAATGATGACAAATATATGATACCAAAAAAAGAACGGATAAAACCATTGCAGTTAGCATCATTTTTTTATGCAATTCATAATTATTTTTTTTTACAGCAAGTAAACCTGCTATTAAAAGTATAGCTACCGTACCATTAATAATAGCATTGGCAAGTGCAAAAAAATGTACGTTAAACGGTAATACAACTTTGCCCGCCAGGTTGTATTTGCCCAACACACTAACTGTAGCGAACACAACAATAGAAAAAATACCTATCAGCCATTTTGCCTTGGAATCGTTTTTTTGTAAAATAGCAGTAGGGAACATATTGAGAATTGTGAATGATTTTAAAATGATAAAGCTTAATTAATATTTAAGAGCGACGAACTTTAACTTAGTGCCGAACTGAAAAACAATAACAGATTTAAATAGTTCGGATTTTTATCTCGAGGATAGATTAACCCCTGCTAAATAGTTCATTCAGAAATTCTTTAAAACTTCTTTTCTTCCGTTTCTCTAACATTAACATGGGAATATCCCTTACCAGTTGGGCCTGCTTTATGGTATCAAAGCCATTGTACCATCCTCTTACAACCCTGTCCCTGTCAAGTAAAAAAAAGTTTTCAGTGTGAGGGAAGGCAGTATCTGCACCTACATCTGCTATATTGGCTTTTATTTCTTTTATGGCGAAATCGTATATATCCCGTTTGTTGCCAGTAACAAACCACCAACTATCGTGGTTGGATGTATAGCGGTTGGCAAACTCTCTTAACCTCGGGAAGGAATCCCTCTCAGGATCAATACTTATTGAAATAAACTGTACGATGCTGTCCTTGCTGTTCGTATAAGAATCCTGAAGCTTTTTCATACTTCTTGCCATGCCCGGACAAATAGTGGGACATTTTGTAAAGAAAAAATCAATCACCAGAATTTTACCCTTCAGTGAATAAAGCGTAACCGTTTTGCCTAGTTGATTGGTAAAGGTCATATTTTTAACCTCGTGCCAGATGGTGTCTGGTACAATTTCCCCTCTTTTTTCAACAGTTGTAATGCTGTCATAAAAATAACGCCTCGGCATTTGTACGGCTGCCTCACTGTAATACTTAACCAGCTCGTATCCAATTACCGGTAAAGCTATCGCCAGTAGCAGGCCCATTATTGCTCTTTTGTTCATATACTATTTAATTCAACTTATCTCCCTAAACAAAAAACCATCGTACCATTAATGGTGCGATGGCTCAGTTATAAATTATACATTATCAAACACTAATCTTTTGCTCCTTTTTCTTTAGCTGCAGGAGTTGTTTTTTCAATTTGTGCTGGTTTACCATTGTACCTGTTACGCAGTGTTTTCCAGCTGTTACCTTCCCATAAAAAAGCAGTAATAAACCAGACAAACAAACAAAGCGGAACTACTATCGTCATTATCATATTTCTTATATCGTCACCAAGATGCATAAAAACTGATACGATATAAAAAGCTTTTGCAAAAGATAAAATGCAAATTACACCCTTAACAAAAAGAATTTGGGTATGACTTGTTTCCGGATCTCCGTACCAATGTTTTGCTAAACCAAATCCAAGAACTAGTTCGATTACTGTTATAAAAGACAGCAGCCAAAATATTTTCCAGATACGCCCGGTACCTTCTGCAGGTGCATGTGCAAACGTTATTTCAGGCGATGTTACCATATGTTCACTCATAATAAATTCAGTTTAAAATGATAGGGTTATAATATATATTTAAATTAGATAAAAACAAAGGAATACAAATACCCAAACAAGATCTACAAAGTGCCAATATAAACCAGCCTTTTCAATCATTTCATAATGCCCCCTTTGTTCAAAATGACTCATTTTTGTTTTGATGTACATTATAACATTAATAACAACCCCGCTTAAAACGTGGAAACCATGAAATCCGGTAATTCCGAAAAAGTAACCACCAAATGCAATTGGGCCGGTATGGTTTGCATGGATTCCGGCAGCGGATATCATATCCACTAACTGAGCATTTGACATTTCTGCCAAATTATGACTGGCACCTTCATGATGAATTGTAGATGCGATATTGACCAATTGATCTTGCGGTGTGGTTTTTAAAGCAACTAACATTGCTTCATGTGGTATTGCAGCTCCCCATGGATTCATTCTTGTAGTAGTTGGCAACACTGATAATGAACCATCACTTAACAAAGCAATATGTTCACCTGTTAAAAGGTGCGTCCATTCCCAAGCCTGGCAAGACAAGAAAGCAATCCCACCTATAATGGTTAGCAACATGTAATTCTCTACTCCCTTTTTATTCATTTTGTGACCTTCATGTACTGCTAAAACCATTGTAACAGAACTGGCGATTAATATAAAGGTCATTAAACTCACAAAGGCTAACGGCAAATCCATATGGCCAAAACCCGGAAAAGAATTAAAAACCTTATTGGGATCGGTCCAAAAGTTTTGACTGAACCGGATGGTGCCATAACTGATGAGGAATGCACCAAACGTAAATGCATCACTCATTAAAAAATACCACATCATCACTTTGCCATAACTGGCATTAAATGGACTTCGTCCGCCGGACCACCATTTGGTTTCTTGTTGTGCTGCTACTGTAGACATATTTTATTTTAAGTTCTAAAGGTTAGTTTTAATACATATGTGGTATTGGATTTTCCTCTACCGTATGATTAATAAAAATATCAATAAATAAATCCATAAAAAATCAACGAAATGCCAATACGTACTCATCACTTCAAGCGGCACCACATTGTAGCTTCTTACCTGACTACTGAAGGCTTTTGCAAACATGATAACCAGTGCTATAATTCCACCTATTACGTGTAATGCATGCACACCTACAATGATGTATAAAAAAGAAATTGACACATTTTTCTGTAATGTTAAACCACTCTTATGCAACGTATAAAACCCCAACACCTGCAATGCAACGAATAAAATGCCCAGCAAAAAAGTAACAGTTAATAACTGCCTGTAAACTGCCATCTCACGTCTCTTAAACTTTTTTTCGGCAAGCCAGAGTGTAAAACTACTGGCAATTATCACCGCTGTGCTGTACCAAAGTATAATCGGTATTTCAAATGTAAACCAGTTTGCCTGGTTACGCTTTACAATGTATGCACTTGTAAAACCAGCAAACATCATTACAATACTTGCAATTGCTACCCAAAGGGTAAACTTATGCGGATGAATCCTTTTTCTCTGCTCCATGATCAATGTTCCCATAATCCTCTATACGAAAAATATTTACAATCTGTCAATCAACAATAATTGAAAATCTCCAATTAATTGTGAAAAACATCCTACTTCAAAAACTATAATTTTAAGAATAATAATTATGTCCGATTTACAAATAGCGCTAACAGAACTATCATTAAATAAAAATACGAACTAAACATTACCATCCTTGCACTCTTTAAATCCATTCTGATAAACAACAACACGCTTAGGTAAACCATCCACAAATTACAAGCTAGCAGTATCCACAAACTTATTATACCAGCCATTCCAGTATAATAGGGTAAAAATCCAAAAGGTATCATCAGGGTGCTGTAAATAATTGTCTGCAGCGCCGTAAATTTTGTTGGTCCCTTATCGCCCGGTAAAAGCTTAAAACCCGCTGCTGTATAATCAGTATGTGCTAACCATGCAATCGCCCAAAAATGCGGAAACTGCCAAAGGAACTGGATTCCGAATAAGATCCATGCACCCATCCAGGATATCTGGTCGTTGCCATAAGCAGCTATCCAACCAATTAAACAAGGTAACGCACCAGGAACAGCGCCCACCAAAACAGCAATTGAATTAATTTTTTTTAAAGGCGTATAAATGAACCCATATAAAAGCAAACTAAATAATCCCACTGCTGCGCTTTGCCAATTGAACCAATACCACAAAATAAATACACCTATTAACCCTGCAGCTATAGCGAAAATAGTCGCTTCATTCTTGCTCATTCTACCACTCGCTACCGGTCGTTTGGCCGTTCGCTTCATTATAGAATCTGTATCTTTTTCTGCTACCTGGTTTATAGCATTTGCCGAACCTGTAACTAGCATTCCACCTGCAAAAAGTAAAAGAACTGATATTATTCTTGATCGCTGAAAATGTAATTCATTTGGAGCTATCAAAAAACTTACAACTGTACTAAATACAACCATAAAACTCAAAGTGAATTTAATTAACTGAAAGTAATCTTTCACTTTGGTTGCCAACCTAAACGATTGTGAATTGGCGATCGTATTATTTTCCTTCATCATAAAACTGCTACTCTTTACTCCTCCAACAGGAGAATAGTTGAGCAGTAGTTTTTAATAAAATTAGACTTTTTTCTGACTAAGAATTATACTTACTTTTCAAAAAATCTTATACTATATCCTACTGCGTTTACAATATTAATGATGACTTTCATTTGCTCCCACAGCTTCTGTTTGAGGGATAAACTCCCTGCCATCTTTTCCGTAGTCATAAGCACCACGATGAACTTCTGGAATTTCGCCTGCCCAATTCCCATGGCCAGGCCTAATTGGTGTAGTCCATTCCAACGTATTGCTTCCCCATGGATTAGTAGTTGTAACTTTTCTTCCTTTAAAAATGCTGTAGAAAAAGTTTACTACAAATAAAAGCTGGCCTGCAAATACAATCATTGAAACAAAACTAATAAACTGATTAAGGCCCGCAAACATTTTAAATGATTCCCACATAGAAAAGTCATAGTAACGACGTGGCATTCCAGCCAATCCTTCGTAGTGCATAGGCCAGAATATTAGATAAGCACCAATAATGGTTATCCAGAAGTGGATATAGCCAAGTGTTTGGTTCATATACCGGCCATACATTTTGGGAAACCAATGATACACACCTGCAAACATTCCCATGAATGATGCAACACCCATTACAATATGAAAGTGAGCCACTACAAAATAAGTATCATGTAAATGTATATCTAAAGCGGAATTACCTAGAAAAATACCTGTTAATCCGCCACTAATAAACATACTAACAAACCCAATTGCAAATAACATTTGAGGTGTAAAACGGATGCTTGCTCTCCACAAAGTGGTAAGCCAGTTAAACACCTTGATAGCAGATGGAACTGCAATTAGTAAGGTTAGCAAAACAAAAAAAGCGCCCAAAAAAGGATTCAACCCGGTTACAAACATATGATGTGCCCAAACCAAAAAGGCAAGAATGGCTATGGCAAATAAAGACCCCACCATTGCCATATAACCAAAGATTGGTTTACGACTGCTAACTGAAATAATTTCAGACGACATACCCATGGCCGGTAATAAAATAATATAAACTTCCGGATGACCAAGGAACCAGAATAAATGCTGGAACAGGATTGCACTACCACCTTCGTTTGGTAAAATTTTACCTGCAACAACTATATCACTTAAGAAGAAACTTGTTCCCAGGTTTCTATCGAACAATAACAAAATAGCTCCTGAAAGCAACACTGGAAATGATAATACACCCAATACTGCGGTAAAAAACAGTGCCCATATTGTTAATGGCAACCTGGTCATACTCATACCTTTTGTACGCATGTTGAGTATCGTAGAAATATAATTCAACCCACCTAAAAGAGAGCTAACAATAAACATAGCCATACTAACCAGCCACAAATCCATTCCAATTTTTGATCCGCTTGATGCATCTCCCAAGGCGCTTAATGGGGGATATATCGTCCAACCACCACTCGCAGGACCCGTTTGAACAAATAAAGAAGAAAACATGATTACGGACGCTAAAAAGAAAAACCAATAGCTCAACATGTTGAGCATCGGTGAGGCCATATCCCTTGCTCCAATTTGAAGTGGAATTAGAAAATTAGCGAACGTACCACTTAGCCCCGCTGTTAATACAAAGAAAACCAATATGGTTCCATGCATGGTAACTAACGCATAATAAAATTCAGGTTGCAATTTTCCACCTTTTGCCCAGTGACCCAATAAATCTTCTAACCATGGGAAAGTTGATTCTGGGTAACCTAACTGCAAACGAAATAAAACAGAGAATAAACCTCCAATTATTGCCCAGATCATACCAGTTATTAAGAACTGTTTGGCAATCATTTTATGATCCTGACTAAAAACGTATTTCGTAATAAACGTTTCATGATGATGATGTTCACCATGTGAATGTGCTTCATGAACAACGTGAGTTTCTTGTTCTTGTGATGTGATTGTGTTACTCATAGTTCTCTAATTTTCTGCGACAGATTTATTTACCAGATGGCAAAATAGCCGATAATTGGATTGTTTTTTTTGTACTGTCTGCAGGTACAACATCGCCTGCAGATTTTGGTTTTTTGTCAGGAAAAACAGTGTAGTATTCCGGTTGCTGTGTTGCTAACCATTTATTATAATCGGCTTCACTTTCTACAATTATTACGCCTCTCATTGAAAAGTGTCCTTTACCACAAATTTGATCGCAACTTATCTCATAAACGAAATTGGGATTGTTTGATCTTACTTTCATTTCCTCAGTAGTATATAAAGGCGTAAACCACATGGTAGTTGGAATGCCGGGTACAGCGTCCATTTTCAATCTGAAATGTGATAACCCTACATCATGAATTACATCCATTGCGTTAATAACAAGCTTTACTGGTTTGTTTACAGGCAAGTGCATAGTAGCAGCAACATGTACGTCATCTAAACTAGCAGGGTCATTAAAATCTACACCTAAACCATTTGCTCCTTTTGTTAATCTGTAATCTTTCTTACCTAAAATTTTATCAGCGCCGGGATAACGAAATTCCCATGCAAACTGGTGTCCTGTAACTTCCACAATGATTGATTCTTTTGGTGCTTCACCAGTCATTTTAAACCAATATTTTAAACCAAAAACTACCAATATGGTTAAAAAAATAGCAGGTACTGTTGTCCAAATTAATTCGAGTTTTGTATTGTGCGGAAAATAATAAGCCTTCCGATCATCTCTTTCCTGGTATTTAAAAGCAAACCAGAATAGCAATACCTGAGTAATTAAAAATACTACACCAGTAACTCCAATAGTGATGTACAACATCAAATCAATTTTCTGTCCATGTTCTGATGCTGCACCCTGCGGAAACAACGTTTTGCCGTAATACAACTCATTACACCACCAGCAACCAATTAAACCCAACACCAAAAATGCAATTAGCATAAAGGCGTTAATTTTATTGGTTTGTTTTTTAGCTTTTTCTTCCCCTTTCAATACACTAACATATTCGCTGGCCTTTGCAATCTGAAAAATGACCACAAAAATCATCACTGCGATTGCTATCAAAAATATCTCTGTCATGGTTCAAAATTATTTACAGTATTCGTTATTTTGTTTTTTTGTTTAAGTAAAAACGCCTACTTATTTAAATAACAATCTTCTTCTTTTTATTGTTTGATAATCAAAAAATCTCTCCCTTGTACAAAAAATAGGGTAGAAATTGTTTTAAATTTTATGTGTGATGAATCATACTTTCTTTAAGGAAAGGATGATTTTTTACAGTTAACGGATGGCTACTTAAAAAAGCACCTACCCTCCACATTATTACTCCAACAAACAACGCAGCAATACCAAACTCAAACGGCATCAACTCTCCCGTTCCCTGCAATGTGCCAGGCATAACCATCTGCCAGAAATCTATCCAATGACCGAAGATGATTAATATAGCAGTGAAAGTAATAATCGTGTAATTTTTTTTGGTTGACTTT
>JANPNY010000161.1:0-5846 GCA_031427745.1 Chitinophagaceae bacterium
ATTATTTGCATGTACACAAGCAAAATATTGAGTACTGCCCGGCTACTTATAAAATGGTAGAAAAGATGAAAGTGCTGATGGCGTAAACTTTAAAAGTTGATGGTTGTTCGTTGAAATATCTACACTATAAATCCACTAAACGACAAAACCTCTAATCCCCTAAACCTCTAATCCCTAACCCCCTAAACCAAGCCGCCTGCTATTTGCCTCATCAAACATGCACATCTTCAATCAAAAAATAGTCAGGAGTATTATTGTTCAGGATGGTAATGGCCAAAATGTCAAATTGTATCCGCTGCCATTGAGGGTTTTGATATAGATATTCCTCTGCAGCATTTATCAGGTTCATTATTTTTTTCTTGCCAACTTTTTCTTCCGGCAATCCAAATTGCTTACTTCTTCTTGTTTTAATTTCTATAAAGTGCAACACATTTTCTTTGGCGGCAATAACGTCCACTTCCCAACGGGAGTGCCTCCAGTTAACTGCAAGAACCAGGTAGCCTTTTTCTACAAGGTAGGCAGCACCCAGTTGTTCGCCTAGTTGCCCGGTTTTTATATGCTTTGCCATAAAAAATGCTTTGTTGAAGGCATAATAATCATGCTTATAAAAGTAATATCAAAAAATTGATTCCCCGTTTTATTACTTACTTTTGTTCCCTAACTTTTACAAAAATGAAGATAGATAAATCAATCGTAGTAAGTTTTGTTTTGCTGGTACTTATTGCATCTTTGTATAGGATAATGCCCGGAAGGCCTTATGGTTTTGCTCCGCAGATAGCCATGGCATTGTTTAGTGGCAGCATTGTAAAAAATAAGAAATACGCTTTTCTGCTGCCTTTGTGCTCCATGCTGCTTTCTGATGTATTGTATGAAGTGTTATTTCAATTAAAAATATCCGCCATTCCCGGGTTTTATGGCGGACAATGGATAAACTACCTGTTTTTTGTTGCGGTTACTTTTATAGGTTTTGCTGTTAATCAAAACAAATGGATCAGCATTTTAGGTGGTTCGTTGGCAGGTGTGTTATTTTATTTCCTTGCTTCTAACTTTGCTGTTTGGATGGGTGGTGGTTTAGCACTAAACAACCTTCCCTATCCAAAAACCATTGACGGGTTAATCACCTGCCTTGCTGCCGGTATTCCCTTTATGAAAAACAGTTTTTTTGCCACGCTGTTTTTTAGTGCAGTGTTGTTTGGCAGTTATTATTTATTAAACAAGAAGGCAATCGCAAGCGAGGCTGCGCCGCAATAAAAATATTTATTTCAGAAACCAGTGCCACCCAAACCAGGTGGCATTTTTTTTACGTAGTGTAGGTGTTTTAGTTGCAAGCCTTTAGCAGTATCAGATTGTTTCCGTAATGCAACCCCGAGGGATGTATTAATTACTACTTTTCCTTTTACAGGCTATCCATATATCCTTCATCTGTTAAAAGGATTTTTCCATCAGCCGCAGTAGTAGCCAACAGGTCGCATTGGTTATTGTAAGGATTATCTGCATGACCTTTAACCCAAACAAATTTGATGGAAAAGTTTTTAGCCAACGCATGATAGCGTTTCCACAAGTCAGCATTTTTTTTACCTCCTTTAAAGTCCGTTTTAATCCAGTTTTTAAGCCAGCCTTTTTCAACAGCGTTTACAATATACTGACTGTCTGAATA
Organism: Chitinophagaceae bacterium; assembly: GCA_031427745.1. Taxonomy (GTDB): domain Bacteria; phylum Bacteroidota; class Bacteroidia; order Chitinophagales; family Chitinophagaceae; genus Ferruginibacter. The sequence continues at coordinate 1,658 of JANPNY010000161.1, forward strand.
TACAATTACCGGCACTTCCATTTTTTTAATGGCTTCGAGCCCAGCAATTACTCCCATCAACTCCATCCTGTTGTTGGTGGTATGTTTGTAGCCCTGTGATAGTTCTTTTTTGTGGCAGCCCCAAAGCAATATCGCTCCATATCCTCCATTGCCGGGGTTGCCCCTCGATGAGCCGTCTGTGTATAATTTAATGTGTTCCATCAACTAAAATTTTACCCTTATAATTTCTTTGCAAAACGGGTTCATGTAAAGATCATCAATGCCAATATATTCAAATGTTTTAAAAAAGCGCCCGGGTTGATAGCCCATTATTTTAGGTTTAAAATTATGAAGAAAAGAAGTAGGTATTTTTATCCTCCCGTTGGTTGCATGTTGAAGCCCTTTGGCAATCATTTCAGAACAATACAGGCTGTCGTCCGTCTTTAAATTAAATGACATATCAAATGGTTTTTTGGATTGATAATTTTGCTGCAGCAACAAATGCAGTCGCTCCGTTTCTGCTGTTGAAAGTTGGTATTGAAATATCCCGAACCCTGTTTTTTTTACCGGGCTTACAAAGCTGTCAAAGGGTTCTTTCCGGCAGGCGCCGTCGGGGTTTTCTAAGCCTGCCATGCAGTGATATATCATAAAGCCACTGTCTTCTTTAAAGGCAATTCCGCTGTGCGAAAAGGTACGGTCTTTTTGAGAAAAATTCTGTAGTGCAAGGCTTTCAAAATCGTCATCGCTTCTTGTAACAAGATCGCCATCTTTTAATAATAATGTGGTCTGTTTAATGTTTAGTAAAGATTGGATGTTTACCTTTTTACCGGCACTGTCAGCTGTAGTAAGGCTAACCTTCTGCTGGTGGTTTTCAGTACAACTCTGCAGGCATACAGCAACAAATAAAAAATAAAGTAATCCTGTTTTCCCACAGCGGCAACAAAGGATATTTAGATTTTTTATATAGTATTTCAGGAACTGCTTAGCCAACGGTAGTGTATAAAATTGTTTGAAATGATAAACGCCTGTAGCGATCCGACAACAGGTAACAAGTGATAAAACGGGCTGTGCTTTTCAGGCAACTTTCTTTTTTTAAAAGGTCTCTATCAGTTTGAAGAAAAAACAAATTTATCAATACCAATTCCCAAACCGTTAGGGCCTTGCGGACCACCTTCAGGAACATAATATCTAAACCCAATCCTGGTTTTTTTTGCCACCGGTACATCCGATATTTTCACTACAAATTTTGTCCATTGGGCCGGGTATGAGCCAGCCCCGCTTAATAAAAATTTAGCATTGATATCCACCAGTACTTTTGTAAATCCGCCTACACTGTTGCTGTCTCTTCCTACATCTGCAGTGCTGTTGGCTTCATTCATCCTCACTTCCAGCCGGTCAGCGGCAAAGGCAGGATTACCGTAGGTACGGGTATAAAAATTTACCACATCACCCGTTTTTACTGTTAGCACCGGAGAAATTAGCCAGTTACTACAATTGGCAACGCCATAGCCACAATCGGATGTCGTCATGATAAAATCGGTGCCGGAAGCAGCAGGATTATTACCACTAAAGCCCCCACCGTAAGCGTAACTGTTGGGATATCCCAAACCTAATTTATCTAATGCCAACCCATGGTAAAGTGATACATAAAAGTAACCCTGTACCCAACCCATGGTGCCAATGGGCTTTGTATTGTTGGCAATTACCCAGCCTTTGGCAATGGCATTGCTAACCGTATCAAACTCTTCGGATAATGAGTAGTTTATTGCAACCGGCACTTTACTTTCTTTAGCGCAGGAAATTGCAATGATTACTATCATTGCAATAAGGATCGTTGCTAAAGTGAATGTATTTTTCATTTATTTTCGTTTAAAAAATCAATGTTCGCTTTTGTAAGTAACCTCATCAATGCCAATTACAGATTTATGTAGCTGGGTATAAATGGTATCAATATCATTCGGGTTAATCGCAGATAGTTTTACAGGCAATTGGTCTTCTAAAAAATGCCTGAAGGCAAATCGTCCCTTTACCGGTTTTTCGAGGCCTGTAACCTCAGCTTCAAACCTCGTCCACTCGGTTGGAAAAGCCATGGATGGATTGGTCTCTACCCTTGCATACGTGGAGTCTATATCCAGCAATTTAAGAGTAAAATCTCCACTGCCCAATGCTCCGCTGCCCACATTTAATGTATTAGAAGTATTTAGCCATAACTGCAAACGACAAAGGCCTTTGCTATACGTATAAAAGATAATTTTATCACCATTTTGCAACAGCGTTTCCGGTGATATTAACCAGTTGCTGATATTAAATTTTGAGAGCGGAGTGTTAATTCCAATTACAGATGCACTGGCAATACTGGTTGCTGCATAACCGTTAGATGCCCGTTGAGAACCATAGGCATTTTGCCAGTAACGACCCGGAAAAGGCGTGTTGGGGAATTGAGCGGAATCTAACGTAAACTGCGCCTGTTCCCATTCCGGGTAATAAATGGCTACGTAATTTACGGAACCAAAATTAGGTGCTTCAGCCACGTCGTACCATTTGCGGCCGAATGGTGTGCTTTTGTTATTTGTCCGCCAGCCGTTGTTGTAAGCTTCCTGGAAGTTATCAAAACTCTCTGTATAATTTTGTGCAATGATGGGCGGTGGTATGGTCAAATCGCTGTCATCTTTGCAGGCATTCAATACAGTAACAATAACTGCAAAAGTCAATAGGTTGCGTATAAAAAATTTACTCATAAATTATGCGTTCTTGTTGTATCTATGCCGCTTTAAAAGCTGTGAAAATAAGCAATTTCCTACTAAGGAAAAGTACTTGTGTAAGTGCGGCGCATCTATCAATATTATACTTGCAAAATACCGGTTTTAAACGGCTGTATATCCGGGTTGTGATTGGCTACAGCAATGCCTTCAGCAATTAGCATCCTTGTTTCACCGGGATCTATAATGGCATCAATCCACAATCTTGCTGCTGCGTAATAAGTAGTGGTTTGACTGTTGTACCGTTGGGTAATATCGTTCAGGATTTTTGCTTCCTCCTCCGGTGTAATTGTTTCGCCTTTTGCCTTTAATGAAGCTACCTGAATTTGCAATAACGTTTTTGCTGCCTGCTCACCACCCATCACCGCTATCTTAGCTGTAGGCCAGGCATAAATAAAACGTGGATCGTAGGCCTTGCCACACATGGCATAGTTACCAGCACCATAGCTGTTACCAATGATGATGGTGATTTTGGGTACCACCGAATTTGCCACTGCGTTTACCATTTTTGCCCCGTCTTTAATAATGCCGGAATGCTCGCTGCGGCTGCCTACCATAAAGCCCGTAACATCCTGCAAAAAAACCAAGGGAATTTTCTTTTGATTGCAGTTCATAATAAACCTGGCTGCCTTATCGGCACTGTCGTTGTAGATAACACCGCCTAACTGCATTTCGCCTTTTTTATTTTTTACAATCAGACGCTGGTTGGCTACAATGCCAACTGCCCAACCATCAATTCTTGCATAACCACACAGGATGGTTTTTCCATAATCTTCTTTAAACTGATCAAAGCTATTGGCATCAGTAATGCATTCAATAATTTCTACCATATTGTATGGCTTTGCATTGCCTTCGGCGAGAATACTGTAAATTTCATTGGCAGCTTTTGCAGGTGCAAGGGCTGCTATCCTGTCGAACCCTGCATCGGGTTTTTTACCCAGTTTACTGATTAATTTTTTTATATGGTCGAGACAGGCTTGCTCTGTTTCAAACTTATAATCGGCAATACCACTTATGGCCGTGTGGGTAGATGCGCCCCCCAATGTTTCGCTATCAATATCTTCACCAATGGCGGCTTTCACCAAGTAAGGACCTGCTAAATAAATAGAACCATTGCCTTCCACCATTAGTGTTTCGTCGCTCATAACCCACGACTCGTTTTCCCAGCAGGGATGAGCGCCAGGCGAGACCCGCCACGAGCAGGGCCGCTGGAACGATGCGAAGGGACCGAGCGCGCTTCATGGGGCACTCTCCTGATTTGGCGCCGATCATAACGCCTCGCCACAATCCCGTATGTCGGCAATGCGTTCGACGCCTAATCGTCGTCGTCGTCGCTCGTCGCGACCGGCAACACGAGGCTGAGTCGCGGCGGGTTGCCTCTCCGCTCGTAGGCGCGTCCGCAATTGAGGCACACGTAATCGGCGGTCGCCGGAATGGTCATGCCCGACGTC
>JANPNY010000162.1:0-35342 GCA_031427745.1 Chitinophagaceae bacterium
CATGCTGGTAATTAACTGTACCGGCGAAAGGGCAAAACGCTGTGCACAAACAACCGAACCTGCCATAGCCAGTACCACATTAACTCCTACGCTGCGGAGGTAAGTACTTTTGCCCGCCATATTGCTGCCTGTTATCAGCATCAATTCTTTTTTATCGTTGATGTTAATAAAATTATTTACTCTTTTTGTTGGTTGAATAAGCGGATGCCCCAGCGCTGTAGCTTCAATAGAAAAATGTTTTTCTTTCAACTCCGGCATACACCATTCCGGGTGATTAAAGTGTACTGTTGAAAGGCTGTTGATGGCTTCCATTTTTCCCAATGCCTTTATCCAGTTGAGGATGTTTTGTTGGTTGCGTTTCTTCCATCTTTCCAATGCCAGTACTTGTTGTACATCCCACAATAAAAATATATCCAAGGGAATAAAAGCAACCGGGTTGTACCGGATATCCATTCTGTCCAGCAGCTGTTTCAATGTTTGAAGCTCTTTGGAAGCTTTGCCATTTTGCAGCCGAAAATACTGTTGCAGTTGAAGCAGGTAAGCTGTGGTAAATAAGGTATTTTCAATTAATGCAATGCTTCCTTTTAATACACTTATTTCATCTACAATTTTTGATAATTGTTGTTGCACAGGCGTTGCCCGTTTACTGGTAAAATAAGCAATTACTGCAAATGCAAAAATGAACAGGTTACGGATTCTGTCGGGGACAATATCCAATAAATTAAGTGCCATCACTATAAGGATAATAGCTGGCAATAAATATTGTAAAAGAGCCCAGGGCTTAAATGAAAGAAAAACAGGTGGCTGTTGCAGCCAGTCTTGTAAACGATCTTGGGTAGAGGCTGCAATTTTTTTTTCAGTGCCCAGCGCCTGTAAGTCTTGCCGGAACGATGTTTTAGCCGATAACTCTTTTACTGCTTCCTGTCTTTGCAATATGGTTTCCGCAGTAGCCGGTTGTAACAACCACGAAGCTAACGTGTGGCCTCCCATGTACGAAGTTGTACGATTAATATATTGGTACAAGGAGGCTCTGCCGAAAATATCAATGTCGTTGGAATACAAATGTTCGTGCTGTATATAATGGTTACCCTCATCAAAATGCAGATAGGCCCCATCCAATGCTTTTAATTCATCTTCGTTAATAACAATTAAATTTTGCTGGTGATTGATAGCAGCTTTATTATCCAGGTCTATAAAAATGAGTCGGGTAAATACAATCAAAAATAAAATTGCCACCGGTACAATGTATAGCCAGCCCAATGGCCAAAGCCAATACAAAACCGGGAAGGCGCCAATGGATGAGCACAATCTTCCCCAGCCAAGCAGCTTGTTTTTTTGTTGTAATTGCAGCAGTGTTTGTTGTAATTGTGTAATGCGTTGGTGGTAATAATCAGCGGGCTGTATGTTCATGAGTTGTTAAATAAAAGAACTGCAAATCTAAAGCACTGTGATTTTAATACAGTAACAAATTACTTTACGTAAATTTGTGGCTCAATGGTTAATTGCTTTTTGCATATTACCCATTGAACGGGGCTGACCGGTTTTGACAGCATAGCTCTTTGTAAGTATAAGCATGTAGTGCGTTGCGTAATTAGCACTTAAATCTGAATACGAAAACTTCAAATGGCAATACTCAGTATGCCATGGCTGCTTAATCGATAGATTAGTAACCATTAGGGCCGTTGAACAGGTTGGCCTGTTGCCAAGTTCTCCCGCCGACTCAAAATAAAAACGGGCTGCTGTAATGGAATGATGTGACCATTGCTTAAGACTATTCATCTAAGGTTACAGTTGGTTGGTCAGGTTCCGGCTGTTTCTCTACAATTAATAACTGAATAAACATGTAGAAGGCTTACGGCGAATATGTTTGGACCAGGGTTCGACTCCCTGCAGCTCCACTAAAGTCATTACCAAATTATGCTAAAAGCCTGCAAACTCAATGTTTGCTGGCTTTTTTCGTTTTAAACAGTGTCGATGCTACCGCCAGCTCCTTTAAGGATTACGCCGGCAATTGTATTCCACATCCAGTTTCCAATCAAAAAATAATCCTCTTCAAAATTCTTTTCTATCCTGCAATTCTATCAGGACAGTAAATTAACTACCTTAACCTAATTTTATTTTAATTTCATGTCAATATGAATATTTAAACCTCAAACGATTATGCAGGCTATATTAGGCGTACTTTTTCATTTCATAGGTGGTTTTGCTTCCGGCAGTTTTTACATGCCCTATAAAAAAGTAAAAGGGTGGAGTTGGGAAAGTTTTTGGATTACCGGTGGTATTTTTTCGTGGTTGATTGCTCCAATCCTGGCTGCATATTTTACTATTCCTGAATTCTTTGATATCATCAGTAGCTCCTCCTCCCTGATTATTGGCTCTACATTTATAATGGGTTTACTTTGGGGAATCGGGGGCTTAACATACGGGTTAGGCGTTCGGTACCTCGGTGTATCATTGGGTAGTTCAATTATTCTTGGACTCTGTTCCGTATTTGGAGCCATCATCCCTTCTATCTATTATTATTTTAATCCTAAAGAGGGAAAAGATACCATTGCAAATCTCGTTGGTACTTCATGGGGGCGTTTTGTGTTAGTCGGTCTTTTAATTTGTGTGGTTGGTATTATTATCTGTGGCAAGGCAGGCAAAATGAAAGACAATGAACTAGGGAAAACCCATGTAGATGCTTCTGGTAGCGAATTTAAATTAATGAAAGGCCTGGTTGTAGCAATTATTTCCGGAGTACTAAGTGCCTGCTTTAGTTTTGGTATAGAGGCGGGGAGCCACATGGGAGAAATTGCCAATGAAGCATGGAAGGCAGCTAACCCGGGGCAGGGTGAATTTCTTTTTCGTAACAATGTGATATTTGTGGTAATTCTTTGGGGCGGTTTAACAACCAATCTTATTTGGTGTATGGTATTGAATTATCGCAACAAATCTTTTGGTGATTATACCAATTCAAAAACCCCGCTTTTAAAAAACTATATCCTTTGTGCGCTTGGTGGCACCACCTGGTTCCTCCAGTTTTTCTTTTACGGAATGGGGGAAAGTAAAATGGGCAATGGTGCAAGTTCATGGATACTGCACATGTCATTTATTATTTTGGTGGCCAACATGTGGGGCTTGGTTTTAAAGGAATGGAAAAATGTAAGTAAAAAAACAACAGCTACAATTATTGCAGGAATCGCTACCATCATCATTTCAATATTATTAGTGGGTTATGGCAATTCATTGAAGTAAACCCCTATCCCTGAAGGGGCATAAAAATTTATATTAAAACGATTATACAAGATTAAAATAAATTTATGGATAAGATTATTAATGACACTTTAAATACTAATAGTGTAAACACTCCTTTAGGGGACGGGGGTTTCAGGCATGTAAGTTATTTATGGGATGATGCCAAAGCAGCCGAGTTGGAAGGCGATGAAGTAGCACTGTTAGTGTATCGTTCCAATTTATTGGGTGCAGATTTAAGGTTAACTAATTATGGCGGCGGTAATACTTCGTGTAAGGCAATTACGAAAGACCCAGTTACCGTAAAGGATGCTGAAGTAATGTGGGTAAAGGGCAGCGGTGGTGACCTCGGCACTATGAAAAGAAATGGACTTGCTGCATTGTATGTTGAAAAGTTACGCAGCTTAAAAAATGTGTATCGTGGTATCGAATTTGAAGATGAAATGGTGGAGTTATTCAACCACTGTATGTACGATCTTGCATCAAAAGCTCCGTCCATTGATACACCTCTGCATGGCTTTCTCCCATTCAAACATATTGATCATTTGCACCCCGATGCTGCCATTGCGATTGCAGCCGCAAAGGATGGAGAAAAAATCACTAAAGAATTATTTAACGGCACAATTGGCTGGGTAAAATGGCAGAAACCCGGCTTTGAATTGGGTTTGATGTTAAAGCAATGCCTGGATGAAAACCCCGGCATTCGTGGTATCATGCTGGGTTCACATGGATTATTTACATGGGGCGATACTGCGTATGAAACTTATATCAACACGCTGGAAGTAGTTGAAACATGTGCTCAATACCTGGAAAGCCCCCTAACCCCCAAAGGGGGAATAACAAGGGAAACCTTTGGTGGGCAAAAAATTTCTTCTTTACCAAAAGCAGAAAGGCTTGCAAAGGCTGCTGAATTGGCTCCGATATTAAGAGGCTTCTGTTCAAACAGTGATGTAAATAAAACGCTCTTCAAAGAGGCGGCTAAGACCCCCCCTTTGGGGGGCAGGGGGGCAATAGGCCATTTTACAGATGATGACCGTGTATTAGAATTCATCAATTCAAACGACTTGGAAAGATTAGCTCCGCTTGGAACATCCTGCCCCGACCATTTCCTCAGAACAAAAATTTCACCACTGGTTTTAGCACTAGATACGGACGAAGATTTGAGCAATGTGGCTGCACTAATAGAAAAGTTAGCGCCTGCATTTGATGCGTATCGGAAGATGTACACAGACTATTACAATACATGCAAACATCTCAACTCACCTGCAATAAGGGATGCTAATCCGGTAGTGATTTTATATCCCGGTGTTGGCATGTTCACTTTTGCAAAGGATAAACAAACAGCAAGAGTGGCGGCTGAATTTTATACCAATGCCATCAATGTAATGAAAGGTGCCGAAGCAATCTCGGAGTACACCTCATTACCAAGGCAGGAGGCATTTAATATCGAATACTGGTTGCTGGAAGAAGCTAAACTACAGCGAATGCCTAAGCCCAAAAGTTTAAGCGGCAGGGTGGCATTGGTTACAGGCAGTGCAGGTGGTATTGGAAAAGCCATTGCAAAAAAGTTTGCAGAAGAAGGGGCATGTGTTATCATTAATGATATTAATGAAGAAAGATTGCAATCCGCCATGAATGAGTTTACAACATTATTTGGAAAAGATAGTGCAGCTTCTGTAGTGCTGGATGTAACAAATAATCATACCATTCAAAAGGCGCTCGCTGCCGCTGCTCTTGCTTTTGGCGGCGTGGATATAGTGGTGAACAATGCAGGCATCAGTATTTCAAAATCAATTGCGGAACACAGCATTGCCGATTGGGACAGGCTGTATGATATTTTAGTTAAGGGGCAGTTTCTTGTTTCAAAAGCAGCAGTGGAAACAATGCGTAAACAGGGTTTTGGTGGGGACATTGTAAATATAGTCTCAAAGAATGCTGTTGTTGCTGGTCCTAACAATGCAGGTTATGGTTCCGCAAAAGCAGCACAGGCACATTTAACAAGATTGCTGGCTGCAGAGTTGGGTGCTGATAAGATAAGAGTGAACACGGTGAACCCCGATGCTGTAATTGCTGATAGTAATATTTGGGCCGGTGGCTGGGCCGAAGGAAGGGCAAAGGCTTATGGCATTACGGTAGAAGAATTGCCTGCTTATTATGCCAACAGAACTTTATTAAATGAAACCATTTTACCCGAAGATATTGCCAATGCTTGTTTTGCTTTTGTGGGAGGGTTGTTAAATAAATCTACCGGCAATACATTGAATGTAGATGGGGGCGTAGCACCGGCCTTTTTACGTTAATTTTTCATGGAGCAATGTTAGTGGTTTTGGTAAAGATTGACGTTTTTTTTAAATCTGCAAACCCGTTTTTTAAAGTTAATGATAGAGAATAAACTTTGTATTATAAGTAACGCAATCGTTAAGTTAAGGGTTGAGGGCTGCCTGGCCTGCCGACCCGTTTTTTTCAGAATTTTTAAATAGTACGGATGAAAAGAGTAGCATTTAAAATGCAGTTGAATAAAGGCTTTGAAGCCGAATATAAAAAACGTCATGATGAGCTTTGGCCTGAGTTAAAGGAATTATTAAAATCGACAGGCATCTGCGACTATGCTATTTTTTTAGATGAAACAACCAATGCTTTGTTCGGTATTTTTAAAATGGAAGATGCACAATTGTTGGATGATTTGCCGCAACATCCGGTGATGCAAAAATGGTGGTTATATATGAAAGACATTATGGAATCTAACCCCGATAATTCACCCGTAAGTATCCCCTTAAAAGAAGTATTTTACTTGCCATAATTAAATAAAAAAACTGATTGACATGCTCATAGAAAAATCTGATATTAATAAATACAACGAAGCAATATTAAAAGACCACAAAAGAAAGTTTGCATTTGTAGCTGAAGAAGTTGACAATATCAATGATATTTTACAAAAATTAATTGCCTTTCAAATTGCAATACCAAGCTGGGCGCTGGGTACAGGCGGTACAAGGTTTGGAAGGTTTTCAGGCGGTGGTGAGCCAAGAAGCCTGGAAGAAAAAATGGAGGACATTGGTTTGCTGCATTCACTCAACCAATGCAGCGGTGCCATATCATTGCATATTCCCTGGGATATTCCCGAAAATATCAACGCTATTAAAGCATTGGCGGTAGAACATAGTTTACGCTTTGATGCAGTTAATTCAAATACTTTTCAAGATCAGCCGGGGCAGGAACATAGTTATAAGTTTGGCTCGTTGCAACATGTAAATAAAGCAGTTCGCAAACAGGCAATAGCGCATAATATTGAGGTGATAAAACATGGTGAAAACCTGGGCTCTAAATCATTAACCGTTTGGTTGGCAGATGGCTCTTGTTTTCCCGGCCAGTTAAATTTTAGAAAAGCATGGCAAAATACTTTTGAAAGTTTACAGGAAATTTATGCAGCATTACCTGCAGACTGGAAAGTATTTGTAGAGTATAAAGCATATGAACCCAACTTCTATTCAACTACCGTTGGCGATTGGGGACAATCATTACTATATACAAGTAAGCTTGGCCCAAAAGCCTATACACTTGTTGATCTTGGCCATCATTTACCAAACGCCAATATTGAGCAGATTGTTTCACTGTTATTGATGGAAGGAAAGTTAGGCGGATTCCATTTTAATGATTCAAAATATGGCGATGATGATTTAACGGTGGGCAGCATAAAACCTTACCAATTATTTTTAATTTTTAATGAACTCATTGAAGGCATGGATGCAAAAGGCATGAACCATGCAGCAGATTTAGGATGGATGATAGATGCTTCTCACAATGTAAAAGACCCTTTAGAAGATTTACTGCAATCTGTGGAAGCCATCATGATTTCTTATGCCCAGGCTTTGCTTGTTGATAGAAAAGAACTAACAGCAGCACAGGAAAATAATGATGTGGTAACAGCACAGGAAATATTACAACAGGCTTTCCGTACAGATGTAAGGGCGTTGGTAGCAGAAGCCAGATTGCAGTCTGGTGGCTCTTTACAGCCGCTTGAATTTTACAGAAATAAAAAAATAAGGCAACAGTTAGTTGCTGAAAGAGGTACTAAAACCATCACTACCGGATTATAAAGCCTTAAAAGATGTCGTTAAAAGTTACTGCCATATTTGACATTGGGAAAACGAATAAAAAGTTTTTTCTTTTTGATGAAAACCTACATGAAGTTTATCAGGAGTATATTCAATTCTCAACGATAGTTGATGATGATGGCTTTGAATGTGATGACCTGGATGCAATAGAACAATGGATGTTGAGGACTTACAAAGCAATCAGCAGTAATGAAAAATTTGCGGTGCAGGCAATCAACTTTTCTGCCTATGGTGCCACAATGGTTCACCTTGATGAATCATTAAAACCAGTTACTCCTTTGTACAATTATACCAAACCTTACCCTGCTGCTATCCTGGAATTATTCACAAAAAAATATGGAGAACTACAAACCTGGTCTCTGCAAACTGCATCTCCTGCATTGGGAATGTTAAATGCTGGATTACAACTTTTTTGGGTTAAGTATCAAAAGCCGGAATTGTTTTGTAAAATAAAATATTCATTATTTCTCCCCCAGTACTTCAGTTTTTTATTCAGTAAAAAATTGGTGAGTGAATATACTGGAATTGGCTGCCACACAGGTATGTGGCATTTTGAACACAATGATTTTCATAGCTGGATGTATGAAGAGAGATTCGTTGAATTACTGCCTGCCATTGATACAAAACAAAAATTTTCAGAAATACCAGGAACATCTTTAAGAGTTGGTGCTGGTATCCACGATAGTTCTGCTGCTTTAATTCCTTATCTAAACAATAATAGCGAACCTTTTATTTTATTATCTACCGGTACATGGAGTATCTGTTTAAACCCATTCAACAATACTGCACTTACCAAAGAAGAATTGGCACAAGATTGTTTGTGCTATCTGCAACCGAATGGTAAGCCTGTAAAAGCATCCAGGTTATTTTTGGGTAATGAATACAATGGGTGGATTAAAAAGTTGGCTAAACATTTTAGGGTAGATGAATCGTTTCATAAAAAAGTTATGTATGATGCAAACCTTTTTAATAAATCAGAAAGAATTCTATCTCCCCTTTTTCTTTGGGAAAGTATTACTCACCCAAATAATGAAATAACCAGATTGACCAATATGGATTTAAGCTGGTTTGAAAGTTTTGAAGAAGCGTATCATCATTTAATAAAGGAGTTGGTGGATTTGCAGGTAGAAAAATTATTGCTTGTAATGAATGGGAAAAGTATAAAAAAAATATTTTTAGATGGGGGATTTGTAGATAACCTTATATTCATAAATATGCTTTCAGCAAAACTACCCGATTTTGAAATTATACCATCTCAAATTCCGCTGGGCTCTGCAATTGGTGCTGCACTGGATATAAAACAGCATTGGATCAACCATCCAATATCCTGCAATATCATTGCATTAAATAGGGGCACAGTGCAGAAAGGTTAATTGAATTTGTTAGGGGCATTTTTTAAAAAAAATAATATGGAGAAAATAAAAGTAACACTGTCGTACAATCCTCAATACCCTTCAGTAGAAGACCTGAGAAAAAAAGCAAAGCAGCGAATACCAAAATTTGCTTTCGATTATTTAGAAGGTGGTTGCAACGATGATGTAAATCTTTCCAGAAATATCACTGATTTGCAGCAGGTACAATTGATGCCGCATTATTTAAAAAAGTTTACAGGTCATGATATGTCTGTTGATTTATTTGGACATAAATATGATGCCCCTTTTGGTATCGCACCCATCGGCTTGCAAGGTTTGATATGGCCCAACTCCCCGGAAATATTAGCAACCGCAGCACTCAAAAACAATATACCTTACATATTAAGCACAGTATCCACCAGCAGTATAGAACGCATAGCAGAATTATCAGAAGGAAGGGCATGGTTTCAATTGTACCATCCAACACAAAATGAATTGAGAGATGATATTATTAAAAGAATAACTGCTGCACAATTCCCTGTGTTGGTGGTGCTGGTAGATGTGCCTTCTTTTGGTTTCAGACCAAGGGATATCAGGAATGGATTGGCTATGCCGCCAAAGATGTCTGTTAAAAATATACTGCAGGTTGTTGGTAAACCTGTGTGGGGAATAGAGACTTTAAAAGCCGGCATACCGGGTTTTGCAACACTGGAAAAGTACATGCCCCAAAATTTAAATCTTAGTGCACTAGGGCAGTTTATGAACCAGACTTTTACTGGTAGGATTGATGTGGAAAAAATAAAACCCATCCGTGATATGTGGAAAGGTGCACTTGTGCTGAAAGGAATAGTGAATGAGGAAGATGCCGAAAAAGCTATTGAACTTGGGATTGATGGTATTATTGTTTCCAACCATGGTGGCAGGCAAATTGATGCCGGAGAATCCACCATCAAACCATTAAAAAATATAGCAGAAAAGTATGGCGATAAAATAAAAGTAATGATAGATAGCGGCCTTCGATCGGGGCCGGATATTGGCAGGTGTCTGGCATCTGGCGCATGTTTTACTTTTATGGGCCGGCCTTTTATGTATGGTGTAGGTGCATTGGGCAAGGCGGGTGGCGAACAAACCATTAATATCTTAAAAGCACAACTGCAGCAGGTAATGGAGCAGTTAGGGTGCCAAATGATTAAAGATTTTCCCAATCATTTAATTAAACAAGCTGCCATTGATACAGGCATTTTTTAACGACAATTAAAACACCTGTAAATTTAAACATGAAGAAGCCCGAAATAATTGATTTAATTAAAATAGATGAATATTCTATCACACCTAAATACCTGCAGATTGTAAATTCTGTGATACGGGAAATAGAAAATGGTCACATACAGATGGGTGACAATATGCCTTCAATAAACGAATTGAGTATTGAGCTCGACATTGCAAGGGATACAGTGGAAAGGGGTTATAAGCATTTAAAACATATTGGCGTGATTGACGCTGTTCCACGCAGAGGTTATTATATCAAGAATATTGAATTTAGACAACCCCTGAAAATATTTTTACTATTCAATAAATTGAGTGCACATAAAAAAACAATTTACGATTCATTTGTAGCTACTTTAGGAGAACAGGCAGTAATTGATTTTTATATTTACAACAATGACTTTTTATTATTTAAAAGGTTGATTGCAAACAATAAAAATAATTATACCCATTATGTAATCATTCCACATTTTATGGAAGGCGAAGAAAATGGATATGAAATAATCAATACCATCCCCAAAGAAAAATTATTATTGCTTGATAAAATAATACCAGGCATTGCTGGCGAATATGCCGCCGCTTATGAAAACTTTGAGAAAGATATTTACAATGCAATGGTGGAAGCTACAGACCAGCTTACAAAATACCATACTTTAAAAATAATATTTCCGTCTTACTCATATTATCCAGTTGAAATCTTAAGGGGCTTTAAAAATTATTGTCAGGACTATGCTTTCTCTTACAATGTAGTCCATAATATAAAAGACGAGACAGTACAGGTAGGAGAAGTTTATGTCAATGTGATGGAAGACGAATTAGTTGTCGTGCTGGAAAAATTAGTAACATCCGGCCTTAATATTGGAAGTGAAGTGGGGGTTATTTCATACAATGAAACGCCAGTAAAAAAATTTATTTTAAATGGTATTACCACTATATCCACCGACTTTCACCAGATGGGAATAACCGCCGCACAATTGATTTTATCCAACTCAAAAGAACATAGCGAAATACCATTTAAGCTTACTTTAAGAGCTTCTTTATAAAAAATATTTTTCTATTTTCATTTTTTGCTGGGCGCATTTTCCCGGCGAAACAAAGAGTTGGTTTGCAAGGTAGTAAAATGAGGTTGCCGCAGCCATTATTGCGAAGTTTATATGTTACACGTTTTGCAGAAATAATTCAATGAAACCTGCTTCCAAAATAGTAGTATGAAAAATAAAATTAATTCACGTCGAAAATTTATTAAGTCAATATCAACTGCAGGATTGTTAGGTACGATACTAAACACCTCGAAAGTGTATTGTATTACCAATGAGCATGTGGGCCAAGTAGCTATTTTGACCCCAGCTGCAAAAGATGAATATCTGGCACCCATTAAAAGAGAGTTAGAAAAAGAATGGCCAAATAACAGAACCATCAATTTGGTTTTTCACGGCCACTCTGTGCCGTCTGGATATTTTGTAACCCCGGACGTAAAGCCACTGCAATCTTATCCTTTTCTTTTATTAAAAGAATTGAAAAAAAATTACCCTTTTGCTGTAATCAATATTATCCTCACTTGCATTGGTGGAGAAAATTCAGTACAGGGAGCAAAGCGTTTTAAAAAACAGGTGCTCAGTCATAAGCCTGATGTATTATTAATAGATTATGCCTTAAATGATACGGGTATTGGTGCAGCAGCTTCCCGTAAATCATGGGAGTCAATGATAAAAGCGGCGTTGAAAAAAAATAGTAAAGTTATTTTGCTAACCGCCACTCCCGACCAGCGGGTGGATTTATTTAGCAAGGAAACTGATTTACAAAAAATTTGTACCAAGGTAATTGAGTTGTCAAAAGAGTATCAAACAGGCCTGGTAGATAATTATGCTATTTTTCAAAAACTTGTTTCATCCGGTGAAAAAGTAACTGATTACATGTCGCAGGTAAATCATCCAAATGAGAAAGGCCATCAGCTGGTGGTGGATGGGATAATGAAATATTTTTGATTTGTGTTTTAAATTAAAATAAATTTAAAAATGAGAAGTAATGACTTTGGTTTAAAAGTTGGCTTGTTCGGCATTGGTTTAGAAGCCTACTGGGAACAGTTTGACGGACTTGAAAAACGATTGCAAAATTATATCAGCATTGTAGAAGGTAAGCTTAACGATTATGATTGTGAAGTGGTGAATCTTGGCCTGATTGATAACCCCGAAAAGGCAATTGTTGCAGGTCATGATTTTCGTAAAGCGGATGTTGATATTATCTTCCTTTATGTAACCACCTATGCTTTGTCATCAACCGTATTACTGGTTGTGCAAAGAGCAAAAGTACCAGTTATTATTTTAAATCTGGTGCCTGAAGCTGCGATTGATTATGCATCATTCAACGGCATGACAAACCGTACAAAAATGACGGGTGAATGGTTGGCTTTTTGTTCCGCTTGTGCTGTACCTGAGATAGCCAATGTTTTTAAAAGAGCCGGTATAAAATTTCACCAGGTAACCGGCATGTTGCATGATGACGCTGAATGTTGGAACGAAATAGAAGAATGGATAGCAGCAGCTAAAGTTGCCAACACCATGTTTCATAACCGTATGGGTGCCATGGGGCATTATTACTCCGGCATGCTGGATATTTATACCGATATCACTTTGCAGATAGCAACCTTTGGCGGCCATATTGAAATAATTGAAGTAGATGAATTATCTACGATGAGAAAATCAGTTACCACAAAACAAATAGAAGACAGAGTAAATTATTTTAAAGAAGTGTTTAATGTGCAACCGGATTGTTCTGCTGTAGAATTAGAAAGAGCGGCAAGTACATCTGTTGCGCTGGATATGCTTGTTGAGCAATATAATTTAGGTTCGATGGCGTACTACTACAAAGGCACCGGCATTGCAGAAAATGAGGATACAATGAGTTCAATCATTCTCGGTACATCTTTATTAACTGCCCGTAATATTCCGGTAGCAGGTGAGTATGAAATTAAAAATGCACAGGCCATGAAGATCATGGATTCATTTGGCGTAGGTGGTTCCTTCACGGAATACTATGCCATGGATTTTGCAGCAAATGTGGTACTGATGGGACATGATGGCCCAGGGCATTTAAAAATTGCAGAAGGAAAAACAAAAGTGAAACCATTGACTGTTTTTCATGGAAAAGTGGGTAAGGGTTTATCTGTAGAGATGGCAGTGAAGCATGGGCCGGTTACATTGCTATCTGTGATGGAAACAGCCGATGGGAAATTGCAATTGCTCGTGGCAGAAGGAGAATCTGTACCAGGGCCAATTTTAGAAATTGGTAATACTAACAGCCGTTATAAATTTAGTATCGGTGCCAGAAAATTTGTAAATGATTGGAACAGTCATGGCCCTGCACACCACTGTGCAGTGGGGGTTGGTAACATCGCTTCTAAAATTAAAAAGTTGGGTCAGTTGCTGCTGATAGATGTGGTGCAGGTTTGTTAATATCGACAATTATATATACAGCATTTTTTAACCCGGTGACAAATGATAAAAGCGCTATGAATTTTGGGGTCAAGCTACCCTCTCCTTTGGGAGGCCCCGTCCCGAGGAAATCGCATTGGCGTCAAGTTAATTTTTATTTTGTTGGTACAAATCTGTCATATTAATTCTATCAGAACGTTTATCGCAGCAACAATGTAGCAGGATAATTTCTTTGATTAACTTATCTGGGATGATGATTATTTCTTTGATGTTGTTACCTACATCCGTGGATAATTTCAAAAAACTCATCTTCTTTTTACTGTTTTTTTTAATCACCTTTTTATATCGTACATAAATTTTTTGCATAAACAAGCACATAAATAGTAGCATTAGGAAAATACTTACCCTTACCCTGTGTTCCTTGGTACAACCTTCATGTAAAATATATTACAGATTAAAGCCGGTTTCCATGACTTAAAGATAATTTCTATTTGCCAGCGTACTTTGTAGGCTTTATATACCTGCTGTACTGTCCAAACATCTTTATCTACTGTAGTTATATATGCGTTGAACTTAAGCCATTGATAATATTCTTTACTGTGGTTCAATCTTGCATCCCGGTTGTTTTTGCTTTTCGTATTTTCTCTGCTGCCTGTAAGGGTGGTGCTGGTATCATCACTAAACGTACTAATACTTTTCTTTCATTACCAATGTATATCCACCTATCTACCCCATGTTTTTGCTTCAATAAGTCTTTCACTGAAATTAGCTTTTCCTGCCTGTCTGATATTGTTACACCATACTTTAAACGGCTTATAAAATGTATCTGTTCATTTATTAGCTTTTCAAATGAAGCTATCACAAAATACCCCAGATCTCTTATCACCAAATCGCTTTTGCCAACTTCAGTGATAATACGTCCGCTGGCTGACTGATCATTTTGCGTAAATTAACCCAATGGAAAATTTATAAATCTCATTGCCTTTACGTCAAGGATACTTTGTAGTCTGGCAACAGCTCTTTACTCACCTCGGGAGTGATTGCCTGGAAACTGTTCTGATCAGTGAGTACTGTAAGGATGGCTTTGCGAAAGACATGTGCATCCCGCCTGGAATAGCAATGGAGGGATGGGGCTGGATGCCATCACCTGAAGCAAAATGCCTGGCTACGAACGGGTGGAATGGAGCGGAACGGAGGACGAAATGAACGGAGTGGCGTACAGGACCCAGGAACTGTCCGAACGAATGAAGGAGGAGGAAAAAGTGTGACGAAATGCGAAGCGCAGCAGAGCACCTCTGGCAATGTAACTCCAACAATGCCATACTAGTTTTTAGATGGAACATTGTTGCTGCTGCGTTGGTTTGGCGCATCTTTTTTTATCGAAGACTGACTGAGAGAGACCTTATTACCGAAGCAATTCTACCAAAGAAATCGCCTTGATGGTTTTTATTACCGAATCAGGTGTAACAGAAATACTATCTATACCCTGCTCTACCAGAAATTGGGCAAAGTCGGGAAAATCGGATGGCCCCTGTCCACAGATGCCAACTTTCACTTTATTCCGTTTGGCTGATTCAATCAATTTACTAATCAATTTTTTTACAGCTGTATTGCGTTCATCGTACAAATGAGCAACCAATGAAGAATCCCTGTCAAGGCCAAGAGTTAATTGTGTTAAATCATTGGAACCAATGGAGAATCCATCAATATGTTGTGCAAATTCATCTGCCAGAATAATATTGGAAGGCAACTCTGCCATCAGGTATAATTCTAACCCGTTCTCGCCTCTTTCCAAACCAAACTCCTTCATAACTTCCTGCACTTTTATCAATTCTTCAACTGTCCGGCAAAAAGGAATCATCACAACTACATTATCCAGTCCCATTTCTTCCCGAACAATTTTTATTGCCTTACATTCCAGGCCAAATGCGGGTTTATATGCTTCTGAATAATATCTCGAAGCACCCCGCCAACCGATCATCGGATTTTCTTCATGCGGCTCAAAATAATTACCACCCAACAGGTTGAAATATTCATTGCTTTTAAAATCACTAAACCTTACAATCACTTTTTTGGGGTAAAACGAAGCTGCGATTTTTGCTATACCGTAAGATAATTTTTTTACAAAAAAATCATCTTCATTTTCGTAACCATAAATCCTTTTTTGAATCTCCTTTGTTAGAGCAGCATCGTTTAATTCATGATGACGCATCAAAGCCAGCGGATGGATCTGGATATAATTATTAATGATAAACTCCTCTCTTGCCAGCCCAACACCACTATTTGGCAAATGTGAAAACTGAAAACACATAGAAGGTGAAGCCACATTGAGCATAATGGGCGTCTGTATCGAAGGCAGGTCATTAAGGTCATATTCATTTTTTGCAAAAGCAATAGCTCCACTGTAAACAAATCCTGTTTCCCCCTCCGCACAGCTTACTGTCACTTCAGATCCTTCCTGTAGTATTTCTGTAGCATCCCCACAACCAACAATTGCAGGCACCCCCAATTCTCTTGCAACAATTGCAGCATGGCAGGTGCGTCCCCCTTTATTGGTCACAATCGCAGAAGCCTTTTTCATGATGGGTTCCCAATCGGGATCCGTCATATCTGTAACCAGTACATCACCGGCATTAAATTCATGCCCTTCCAATACCCGCTTATCCATGGAGAAAAGAATGTTCACCTTTCCCGAACCAATTTTATCTCCTACAGCAATTCCTTTAATAATCAGTTTGTCTTTGGTATCCTTTTCCAATAAACTATACTCTACTATTTTATTGTGTTCTTTCCTGGAATGTATAGTTTCGGGCCTTGCCTGCACAATAAACAATTCCTTACTCAGGCCATCAATTGCCCATTCCACATCCATGGGTGTCCATGATTTTTTGATCGTTGAATAGTAATCCTCAATTTTAGAAACCCAATCAGCCAATTGTACTATTTGCTCATCATCCAGGCAAAACCGCTGCTGGAAACCTTTTTCGGTTGGGATAATTTTAACTCTTTCATCCGCCCGGTCGCCATACACCATCATTTTATCTTTTACTCCCAATTTTTTTTCGATAATTGATTTATATCCTTTCTGCAACGCAGGTTTAAATACAATGAACTCATCCGGTGAAACAGCACCCTGCACCACCATCTCGCCTAATCCATACGAGCCATTAATTACAACAACATCTTTAAAACCACTTTCCGTATCCAGACTAAATGCAACACCTGAAGACCCCAGGTCGCTGCGAACCATTTTTTGCACACAAATACTCAAACCAACATTAAAATGGTTGTATCCAAACGACTGGCGATAGCTGATAGCCCTATCTGTAAATAAAGAAGCAAAGCAGTTTCTAACTGAATCCATTAAAGCGGCAGGTCCACGTACATTTAAATACGATTCCTGTTGTCCTGCAAATGAAGCGTCCGGCAAATCCTCCGCAGTGGCTGAAGATCGAACCGCTACATCCGTAAATTCCTGGTTATAACTTTTTGATAATTTTTCATATTCGGCTATAATCAACTCACTCATTTCTTTTGGAAAGCGGCCGTTATTAATTAACAGCCTCACCTGCGAACCACCCCGCCGTAGAGATTCAATAGAATTGTAATCAATTGTGTTAACGATGTGGGTAATTGTGCTTTCCAGGCTATTGAATTCAATAAACTTATTGTAGGCAGCAACAGTGATAACAAATCCATTTGGAATATTGATCCCTAAAACGGCAAGGTGTTGAATCATCTCTCCCAGGGAGGCATTTTTACCCCCTACCATTTCAATGTCATTGATACCAACTTCTTTCAATTCCAGGGTAAAACTTTTTTTCATACGCTAATTTTTTTTATTAAAGTATAAAACTAAACACATTGATTAAATTTTATTGGTATCCAATTCACAATTACTTATGGTATCTTCACATCCATTCTTTATAATACAACCATTTAGCATTAATATACCATCAATAAACATTTTATATGAAGCCGCACTTACTAAAAATTCATTTGCAACCAGAGCATTCGTTTAATATCAAACATGATGTGGTAAAGCACTTTTATAATAAATGGCATTATCATCCGGAATTAGAATTGGTATATATCCTCCGGGGAACTGGCCGACAATTTATTGGTGACAATGTCCACCATTTTAAAGGTGGTGACATGATATTATTAGGCGCAAACCTCCCTCACCTCTGGCATAGCGATGACAAGTATTTTTTAAAATCTTCCAATTTAAAATCAGAAGTAATTGTAGTACACTTTATGCCCGATTGCTTAGGTGATCAATTTTTGAGATTACCGGAATCCAAAACCCTTTTAAGATTATTCGATAAAGCCCAACAAGGAGTAAGGATCAAGCATACTACCAAAAAGATGGTGGGTGAATTATTAGAACGACTGTTAACAGCAAAGGATATAGAGCGGATAATGCTGCTGCTCCAGATTCTGAATACGATTTCTCATTCAAAGCAAACAAAACCAGTCTGCAGCAGAGGCATTCATTTTGATTCAAACCCCAAAGAAGCGGAACGTTTAAATACAGTCTATCAATTTGTTTTAGAACACTTTTCCCAGGAAATCAGTTTACAGCAGGTATCCAAATTGGTAAATCTTAGTCCACAATCCTTTTGCAGGTATTTTAAATCGAGAATAAAAAAAACGTTTTCCCAATTTTTAATAGAAGTACGAATTGGCCATGCCTGCAAATTACTCGCTGAATCGGATAAAAGTGTATCCCATATTTGCTATGAAAGCGGCTACAATAATTTTTCCAACTTTAATAAACATTTCAGAAAAGTAACTGCAAAGACACCTTCGGAACATCGGGATTATTATCACCTGATGGCCAGGCATTAACATAAAATGACTAATGGAATCAAAGTGCATTCATTCCTGATTTATTACAAAAAAAAGAAATTTTCAGAAAGCATTAACTCATTGAAGAATGCAATTGAAACTTTAATCCAATAAAATAAAAGCAAAAATTTAGCGGCTGTTTGAAAAATTAAGTATAATATACTTTCAGCTATTGTTGATCAAAAGCTGAGCTGATTATAATATCCCTTTGCCTGGATTGAGGTGTAACTCTTAAAGAAACGATTTTACCCTTTTTGACACTTACTTCAACGACTGTCTGCTGTGGAGCATGCAGTTTGAAATCAACATCCCAATCCTTTGGCCATGCTGGTAACAGGTAAATTTTCCCATCACCATAAGGATCCGCAGCCATGAGCATTTCCTGTAAGCCTACACTTCCCGATCCGCCCCAGTTATGGTCAGGCAACCAGTCGTGTCCTGGCCCAAAAAATGCCGGAAATCTTGCTTGTGGAGCCGTAATATTGGCCAGTTTGTATATAACCCGCTTTCTCGCTGAATCGGGCAGGCCCAGTGCAGCCATGTTCGCTACATTGGCCATCCACGAGTAATCCTGTTTGCAAAGGGCGGCTCTGTCGGCAGGCACAGTTTCCCAGGTATCTCTGGCCAATTGAATTGTCTCGGGTTTTGTTACACCAATCATACGATACGGCCATGCTGCATACATTTCTATGGGTTCCCACTTGTTGTATTCACGTTCCAACGATCTTGCAGGCAGCATCGAAAATCGGCCATCCCTCATTCCGGTTGGTAAACCTGGTAAAGCTTTTTGAATGCGTTCCAAATTTGATCTCGACTGCTGAGAAATACCAGGCTGTGCCAGTAATCCGGCTGTAATACGTTTGAGTGCGCAAACCACTTCAATCGGATTAGTGGCACCGCCTGCAAATTCGAGTCCGCATGATGGATAAATAACCAGTTTACCATCTTCCCCTAATTCCTTACCAGTGAGCTTTTTACTTTGGATACGATAGTAGCTATCGTAAAACTGAACGGTTCCTTCTATCCAACCCAAGTCCTTGGCTATAGAAATCCCAAGCTGGTTGTGCGCCTGCAAAGCCATCCAGGCATGTTCGAGCATCATTGAAAAGTGATAAGTAAGATGTTCTGCTCCACACAAACCATTTGGAAGAGGGGCTACACCGGCACTGCACAATCCCCATACATCCAGCGGCTCCACATAAACCACACCTTCCGCACCCTGAATTCTGGCCCGGGCAGCTGCTGTAACAGAACGGTCACGGTAAAATGCCAGAGATGGCTCCAGCATATCCTTATCACCACAAGCAAGAGTCGGCCAGCCCAGCCATCGTTGGTTTTGCGACATAAATGAGCAAAACATCCACCGTCTAAAATCAGGTGTTGTTTCACCTGCCTGGTAAATCGGTAGTTCATCATTGTTATTACCCGTGATACGACCCGGAATATTATCTACGGTAAATATGCCACCATTGAAAAGCAGTGGCAATTCACCATCTCTGTTACATGCAAGCATGTAACGAAACAGCTGGTAATTTCTTCCGATGATGAACGCCGTATCATTAGTTGGTTTACCTGGATTCATATAAATATAAGACCGTGACCAAAACTGGCTCCATCGTTTTAGTTCGTCACTCTTTGCGTGCTTTCTTGCAGCAGGAGATAGTAAAGCATTTGCTTGTTTTACCCATTGGCCAGGATCTCCGTTTACTGCACCGGCAAGATGCACTGCCATAACCTGCTGCCTGTTTTTTGCTGTGGTAAATTTCCAGGCTTTGCCTTTCCAATTTTGCCATTGTACATCTTCAGTAACAGGCAGACCCAACGCACTATTTAAAGCAAGGGCGCCACCAAAAACTCTTTTACTGGTTATATCATGTACAGCCCCGGGAGGGATGCCTTGCTGACTGGCCATTTTTAATACATCAACACCTGCATCACTATTACGATGGTACCAAAAGATATTTTTATCACCTGGAAAAATAGCATCAGTAGTAAGACTGCTAAATCTAAACATATCAAGCCTGATACTGTCACGAGGTTTATCACGCCAAGTGGCATAACTAACATTAAGTGCTGCTGCTTTAACAGCATTAGATTCATAAATCAGTGTTTCTCCGGCAAACCATAGAGATATTTTTAACCCGCCTTGCGAAATATTAATTGTCCCTGTTGCCAAATCAAGCTCTTGTTTAAAACCCTTTTCACCTAAGCTGACATTTTCTGGTGTAATGCGGATACAACCTAATTTTAATAAACGCCCCTGTTCATCATAAGCACCGTTATGGGCAAGATAAATCCACACAGATCCATCCTGAACCCAGACGTTTGCACCAGCACCTGAACGTCCGGATAATGGCATAGATTCAAGGGCATCTTTTGAGGAAGTATCCCAAATAATATTGTACGATTCAGGAATAAGATTTCCCTTTTGTTGTGCAGATGTAGTGCTACAAATAAAACTAAAAAAGGGGAGTACAAGAATACTGGCAAGCGATTTAAGCTTTATCATTTTTGTTGGTTAAAAAAGGTGATCTAATAAAATATTTCATGAAACTTTTTATCATACTAAGAACCCGGGCAATAATGTTTGCTTGGGAGTAAGTTTTGTATGTGATTTTGGTTTTAAAATACCTGACACCAATTTATTATTTGCCTTGATCATGTTGGTTTCGATATTTTGAACATCCTCCAAAGAAAACATCTATACATCTTAACAGCTTTAATTAAATAACAAATTATAATAACAGTTACATCTCCATTTCATGCAACGGGATATTGAATCACCAAAATATTTTTTCAATAATTTCTTAGTTATTCCTCATAATTCTCACCGGCCCCAACAAACCCGATGATACCAAAGGAGAATCTTTACTAAAATATTTCCAGGTAGTGAAACAAAATCTTCCCTTAGATGGTCTTGGTTCATTTTTAACAAACCAATCAGGAAATGCTTTCAAATAACTCCCTGCTTTATGTCCTGGTAAGTAGTCGCCCATTTGACCTTTCATCCATTCACAATCATCGGGTTCCTGTTCATCTCCAATCAGGCGGTTGACCCAAACATTGGTTACTTCAATTATCAACTGATTATTTTTTGATTTTAATAACGTAGCAGGAATTTCAATCGTCCATGGAGCCGTCCATACAACACCCAGCTTTTTACCATTGAGTGTTACAGCTGCAATATTTTTTACGATGCCCAGATCAAGATGGTAAGAGGATGCGTTGTTTTTTTTCAAAGGCATATCTACATTAAATACTGTTGTATAAACTGCGGTGCCACTATAATACCTGATGCCGGCATCAGCATTTGTTGTCCAGTCTTCAAGCTTATTAAAGGCGATTGGTTTTGCCGGACCACCCCATGCTGAATCAAACGATACTTTCCATTGGCTTGTAATATTTACTACCTCTTTTGGCAATGAACGGGATTGCACTGGAACAGCTTTGGGTTGTACATATTTTTTTCGGAACACTACAAAATAACTTTGTGCATCATCAAATACTATTTCAAATTTTAGGTTACCTGCTTCTTTTTTAAATAGTGAAACATTTTTCATTTCGCCTGTTACCGGGTTCCATATTTCAGGTTGAAGGCCTTTGTCTTTAAAAATACAGGTGGATGTTATTTTGCTGTGACCGGTATTGGCCAGGAAGTAAACATCTGTTTTTTGAAAGCTGCGGTGAATATTTTTTATCGCCGATTTACCTGAAGTGTCTTCGATAGAAAAATCGTTTGTATTGGCAGGCACAAAACTTCCCCATTGCAGCATTGCCTGGCAGCGTTGCCAGTATTGCACCAAGGCTGGCATGCCGTTTTTCCACCAGGTTTGTGTGCGGTCAAAATGTGTTCCCCATTGCCCCATGGTGGCACCGGGTAGATATTGATCGCTCCAGGGTTGCTGTACAAAGCGATGCAGCACCATCCTGTTTACACCGGCACAAAAAGCAGCATCACCAATGGGTTTTATCCATGCAGGTGTTTCACTCCACTTGCTATCATCAGGCATACCCGTAAAAGCTTCTGCTTCTATAATATTCTGTCCTGATTTTCGTAATGCTTCCACTGTAGGATCCAACTCGTAGGGAGTATACTTCCCATTGGTTGTCCAAAACTCCGTCATCACATTTTTTACAAGCGGCATTATTTCATCTTGTCTCCATGGCCCGCCGTAAGGCTCACATAAAAAATCAAGATTCGCTGCTTTTAATTTTTTAGCAATGGTTGTAAAATAGATATCCCTGTACAGATCTTTTATGGTGGCATCAAAATCATTTCTGAATTTGATAGAATCACTTTGACTGTTGATTACACGTCCTGCAAAAGTTGCTAAATAAGGAGTAAGGTCGTAACCTCGTCTATTAAAAAACTCTTCTTTCATCGCAGGCGTCCATGTTGGCGTGCCGGCTTCGTAGCTATCAAAATGGATATGCGTAAATACAGTTCCGATTAAATCCCCCAGGTGCTTTTGTGTTTCCCTAATTACATGGTCTAAATGAAAATCTACTGCTGCCTGGCTCATTTTATCACATTCTAAACCGGTGGCTTGCCACTGTGCCGGTTGAATCAATGTACCCATGGTAGTATGTCCAAACCTGTAAATTTTCCATTCACCTGGAGGAGCATCCCATTCCAACATCCCACCTGCATTCATATTTCCACTTACATCAATTACACTTTCTTTTGCCACCATGCCTTTAGCAGGCATGGCCAGCACAACAATATCTTTATAGTAAGTTTTTCTTGCCGCTATTTCCGGCTTTTCAATTAAATCAGTTACGGGATTATAAACAGGGAATGGTTGATTCGCCCTTGGGTCAACTGCCGGTTTTTTTAACTGCAAACTAATATGACTAGTACCTGTTACTAATGTATCTGACCAGCAAATTTCCTGCATTGACAATTCAGGTGTAATCCAGGTTCCACCACTTGATTCATAGCTTGGCCCATTGAACATGCCAAATTCCATTTGCAGGCGTTTGGACTCTTCTGCTGCATGCCTCACCAGTTTCCACCAAGGCTCTGTCCATGATATAATTTCTGGCGTTGGACTGTTTTTAATTTCTGCCGCCCAGGGTGTGGTAATATCTGCAAGGCTAAACATAGTAGTTCTGTTAAAGCCTGCTTTTTTCAAAGCTTCCAAATCTTTTGTAATTCCATCCCTGCTTAAGTTTGAACCCATCCACATCCATAACACTCCCGGCCTGGCAGACTCGGGCGGATTTGAAAAAATAATGGCAGGATCTGTCCATTGATTTTTAATGATTTCAATTTGATTTTTTTGTCCATAACTGTTGTTTGTAAGCAGAGTAAAAACACAGAACAGACTTGTAATTACATTCAATATATTATGCATGTTTATGGCTTTTATTATTAAACACAAAAGTATTTATTTAGAATATTTATGTACTTGGAAGAGGGATAAACTATGATAGAATTCGGTTTGTTTATTCATAATTTTCAACAAACTTTTTCCACTTTCATATTTAATAGCTTCCCCAATTTTTCAATTTTAGAGCTAATATGCCCAACACCTATCGCACAATGATGAGCGGGTCCATGACTATTCCAGTCATTCACAAACTTTCTTGCTCCAATTGAAAATCTATACCGGCTGTTAGTATTACCAATTTGAAGTATTGGCCCGGGAACAGATTCAGCTTCAGCAACAAGTAACATTAGTCCATCTTTTTGTTCCACCACACTTAATAAAGTAACTGGCCCGTTCTTTACAGACATTTCAACTGACACTCCATTGCCTACTTTTCCGTGATATACCTTCAATGGTCGCACTTTTGTTTTTCCCTCCGCAATGGCTATATGACCAGGCCCGTCATGCCCCATCAATACAACATCATCAAGGTAATCCATTGCGTAATACTCCGTGAATGAACCTCCTGCTCCAAAGCTGTCCATTATTTTCATTGCTTGTACATTCTTGATGTCGTATTCGCCTGCAACTGGTATTCCCCTTGCTGTTAATAAAGAATTACCAAGTATGATAGAACTAATTGCCTCTTCATTTTCTTTATTGCCGGTACCTTTATAATAGTAGGCAATTGAGCCCAGCTGGTAGTTTTCAACCAATTTATCCAATGCAACAGAAGTAATTGCAGCCTTTTGTAATTCCTCCAAAGAGCAATCTTCCTGCAGATCAAACACGTTTTCAAAAAGCTTTAGCCGATCATTCATTTCTTCATGCGTCACTACTTTTCTTAGCTCAGATAGTTCTTCCACCTCCAGTAATTCAATGTGCCCTCCAAAGTATTTATACTGCTGAGTTAAATCTGTATAAATATCAAGCATCCCACTGTAATAGTGCCCCAAACATCCAAGCTTATTATTCTGCATTTTATGGACCACCTTTGCCGCTTCAACCCATTCCTGTATTTCATTCCAGCACTCTTGATCGCCATGCAACATGCCGGTAACTTGATGAAACTTTATCCCAGTACGATTAAATACATTGGCTATCTCCGGAACTGGACATGCTGAGCAATATGTAAGCCATTCTCCTGTCATTTTAGTGCGGTCTGTGATAGCATTAAAAGATGCATAATCTATTGCGTTAGCTGGAGAAAGATTTAAAATAACAACATGTGCTTTCAGTCTATTAACAACCGGCAAAACTGTTGATGATAATGCATATGTACTTACATATAAGAATACGATATCTATATCTTGAGTCCTGAATAAACGACCTGTTTCAAATGCTTTATCAGCACAATCGACAAGGCCGGCGTTAACTACTGATGGATGAATTTCAAAAAGCTTATTTTCAACAACTGACAGGTAACCTTCGAGGCGTTCCTTCAATCCTTCAAACTGTGGCCAATAAGTATCAAGACCAATACCGAATAACCCTATTTTCATATTTTTTTTAATTTTTAAATCCTACATCAATACAATAACGGTATCAAGTTCATCCCATTTAAAGCTTTTTGGGAATATAATGCTTAGTGTGCCATCTTTATCTGTCTTTAAACTGACCATAATATTTGAATTAAGCAATGTTGCTTTTTTAAATACCTTACCATCTAATGGTTGCGGAAGTTTGAGTGTGTTACCTTTAATATCTCCATTACCTGGGTTTAGGACATGAATAAACTGCTTAGTCCCATCCGAAGATTGCATTGCTACATATGTTATAGCGCCCAGGTCACCTTTTTTAATAAAAGGAATAGCAGGGTCTACATCCACCATGGCAGGCCATGATGTACTTGTCCTTGTATTAAATAATGAATTCTTGATTAGGTTGATCAGAACACCAGCCTGTTGCATTTCATTCTTTACACCTTTTGGCCACATATCAGAAGTATTGAGTCCTCGTAAAGGATTAATGACCCAGCAAGCCCCTAACCCCTCATGATTACTGGCACTCTGATAAACTGTATATTTTATCATGTCACGTGCTTGTAAAAGCACGTTGGGGTTATCTTTGCTTAGAATATTTTCTTCAACATAAGCTAAAGATGAATATCCAAAACTTGGCCATGTCCCTGAATTGGAACGTAATGCTTTTAATCCATGCTGCCAATAATTATCTGACCAACTGGAATGAATCTGAAATTCTTTCATTCCTGTATTGCATAAGTACTTCCCTTTCCCGGATCCGGCATGCCAATAGTTTTGTATTAAAAACATGCTGGAATCAACAGATCTAATTGCTTTCAAAAGACACTTATAATCCACAAACCGATCATTGGATACCGATTCCAACCCTTCATCGATCCAAAAACCTTTAATTTTTCCCCTATATCTCTGTGTTATTTCAGCATACATTTCTTCGAGATAATCATTCCATAGAGTATAGTTGAAGGTTGTATCTCCCAAGTATTTATAATTAAATAATTTTTTATCAGCTTCAGAAAAATCATGAATATCATTTGGGTGAGTATAAAGAAACAAATCAATATGCTCCTTATTGAGAGCATCAGCAAGTTGCATTAAAATATCTCTATCAGTTACTCCCGGATTGTTTGCAATTGCACTTCTCCATTTTCTATAAACAGGACTATGATACAATGGATTCATTCCTGCATGCCAGGCAGTAAATACAACATATTGTACTCCAAAGTTTTTACAGTTCTTTGCGTACTCGTTTACATCGAAATCATCTAATTGTTCCTTGATTGTTTTTGCAGGAACACCATAATTATTAATTGTTCCAGAACCGGACCATACATAATGGGAGAATATACCATATTTAAGATTTTTTACAAAGGCAGTCTCTGTGTCACTATTTCCAATATGTATAATCTCAGGTAAAATTCGATTCTGCGAATCACCTTTTATCGTAATCAGTAAAAAAAATACAACACCAAAAAGCCAAGATCTTAAGCGGCAATAACTAATTATTAATAAAGAAGATTTAAATTTCATAAAATTGATTTAAGATATAATTTAATTTTCGGTTCATCTATTTAGATATTTCTTTGTTTATTTGTAATATAATTGCTTTACTTATTACACCAATCTAGCGTTGCACTATTACTAATTCGCGTTACCTTCAAATAGATTATACCCTACATTCAGTTACCCATGCATGAAGTACATTTATACCTCACCATCTTTTGCACACGGATATATAGCTTTTGAATCTCCTTTTATTTTATTTTTTGTTTTGAAATTTATAATGCTGTTCTGTCTTTACAATGATCAGTATTGACGAATCTGGGAAGAAACTTTGTAGGATTATCAAAACATTCAAAATTGCCAGACTTTTTACCAGTCTAGAAATTGATAAACTCAGACATTTTCTCCATGGAAAATTAATTTGCAATAAAATAAACTGATATTAAAAATGTAATCATGGTCTCAAAGTTGAGGAGACCATGATTACAAACCATAACAAGGTCAAAGATTCATTCCTTTTAATATCCAGGGTTCTGTGTCAATTTTGAATTTTTTTGAATTTCAGTAGCCGGAATAGGGAAGTAATAGGATTTTTCACTATAGATACGTGCTTGCCTTTGAAAGACATTAAAAGTTCTGTTACCAGTGGGGCTTTTTATAATTTTTATTCCACTTACAGGCTTCATTACCTGGTCCAGTATTTTTCTTCTCCTAACATCAAAAAAACGTTGCCCTTCGAAAGCTAATTCAATCCTTCTCTCCTGCATTATTTTATCAATAAGTAATGTACCAGACGCCGAAACGCTAGGCATATTTACTCTTTGACGAATACGATTTAAATATTCTAATGCTACTGTTGTATTGCCCAATTCTGCATTAGCTTCTGCATAATTCAAATAAATCTCAGAGAGTCTTATAAATATTACCATATTATCCTGTGTCCATGGTTTAGTACTTTGATCATAATTGTCATCTACAAATTTTCTCAGGTAATATCCGGTTGTTGTTGCATTTGTGATTTCAACTGTTGCACCAGTAGGGTGATCATGCCCGCCTTCATAAGTTTCAACAGCTCTGCCTTTGTGCATTGCGCCATCAAAAAAGATCGTAGCATAAAAACGCGGATCCCTGTTATTATAAGGATTAGCTGAATGAACAGGATTTGACCAATTAAATTTGGTGCCATCAATCATTTCATAAGCATCAACCATCTCCTGGATTGGGGTTGCCATTCCCCACCCAAAATAACTTACCGGACTTAGGTCTCTGTTGATAGTATTTTCATAGTTTGTATGCCACCAATCCTCTGCAGTGCCGTTATAATATTTTGCCAAAATTACTTCTGAATTAGCATGATCAAGAAAAATACTTGCATAATTTGCTGGCTTATATAAGCTATATTTTCCAAGATCAATTACCGCTTTTGCTGCGTCAGCTGCTTTTTGCCACTTACTCTTATCATTACCAGGGTTGTGTAAAGGACTTGCAGCAAA
This sequence comes from Chitinophagaceae bacterium, assembly GCA_031427745.1. Taxonomy (GTDB): domain Bacteria; phylum Bacteroidota; class Bacteroidia; order Chitinophagales; family Chitinophagaceae; genus Ferruginibacter. The sequence goes on from JANPNY010000162.1 coordinate 28,099, forward strand.
GAGCAAAAGATTTGACTTTAAAGCTAATGCAGCACCTTTTGCTACTCTTCCCTGGTCAACATCCGGATAAGTTAACGGAAGCAAGGATGCAGCCTTTTCAAGATCAGCCAATATAAAATTCACACATTCTTCGTAAGAAGACCGTGTCTCCTGAAAATCAGTATCTTCTACGCCATAAACTTTGTTTATCAAAATAACACCGCCATAATGTTTTGTCAATTCATTATAACAAAATGCCCGTAGAAAATACATTTCACCCTTAAGCCGTTCTTTTAACTTCGCATCTCCGGGCACTTTATCAATTTTTAAAAAAAAGATATTGATCGCTCTAATATATCCGTAATTCTCATTCCATCTTCCAAAGGAAGTAGCATTAGAAGGTGATATTGAACCATCCAATAATGGCTGAGGAAAACCATACCAGTCATGTAATTCAAAAGCTTCATCTACAGCCCCTCCCCATCCGTAGCCATAAGCGCATAGCCCACCCCATTGGGCTCCTTTCCAAACATCCAGTGAACCAGCAGCTGGCCAACCAAAATTATGCGAAGTAATTGCACGATAATTTTGAGTTACATAAGAATTAACCAAGTTGATATCATTCCACACCTGCCCATCAGAATAAGTGTCCAAAGGAATTTTATCCAAAAAATCTTTCTTGCAGGATGGAAAAACTATAAATGCAATAAGCAGATAATAAAATACATTTTTCATATAAATAGTTTTAGTGCTTTTAAAAAGTAACATTAATTCCGACATTTACAGTTCTTTGAAGAGGATAGATCTCTCCATTTGAATTTGCATTTTCCGGATCAAGTATTTTTATTTTGTCCAACGTGAATAGATTAGTTCCGCTTATATAAACCCTTGTAGATGATATACCTATTTTTTTGATTATACTAACAGGTAAATTATATGCAATCTGAACATTTTTTAAGCGAATAAAGGATGCATCCTTAAGCCAAAATGTTGAAGGCAATGCATTAACGCCAATTGGATCTCTATTTGATACAAACGCACGTGGATATAGCATGTCACCTTCTTTCTGCCATCTACCCTCAAAAAAGGCCTTGTTTTCATATAATCGAACAGGCATTACGGTTGCATTTGCTCTAGCTTGCCCCTGAAAAAAAATCGTCAGCTCCCAATTTTTATAATTGCCTCCAATATTTGCACCATACATTACCTGAGGTGTGGGGGAAACATAGGTTCTAATTTGGTCTGCCGCCGTAATTTTTCCATCATTATTGATGTCAATATATTTCACATCGCCGGGAGCAGTATTAGGCAAGTGTGGATATTTATCAATTTGTGATTGATTCTGAAATAAGCCATCAGCCTGGTATAAAAAATTAGCATCTATAGGGTAACCTGTTCTTTTTTGATAGGCAGGTACATTTGGAGATTCATCTATGTTAATAATTTCATTCTTAGCATAAGATACATTCCCGCCAATATTGAAACGGAAGTCTTTTCCAATTTTATCATTGTAGTTAGCTTCGATTTCAAAACCGCTGTTTGAAACTTTACCAATATTTTCATCAGGTAATGTCAAACCAGTATAATCCGGTACAGAAGCATTTCGTTTTATCAGTATATTATCCCGAACTGATTTAAAATAATCAAAATTTAGTGACAATTTGTTTTTAAACATCACAGCTTCAAAACCAATATTTTTAGAATCCGCTACCTCCCATGTAATGTTTTCGTTAGGTGTCCTGGACAAAATTAAACCAGGATTAAGTATCGGATTTTGGCCAAAATAATATCCCAATCCATATTGATAGGTTGCCAGATATTGAAAAGGAGGTATTGCATCATTACCCATTTTACCCCAAGATGCACGTAGTTTTAAATCATTTACAAATACCACTTTCTTCATAAAATCTTCCTGAGAAATTCGCCATGCTGCTGAAATGCTGGGGAATAGACCAAATCTATTAGAAGACGGGAAATTTTGAGAACCGTCGTAACGCATTGTTACGTTCAGATAGTATTTATTATTATAACCATAATTTAATCTTCCAAAATAGTTTTGCCGTGCATTTTCATAAGCCGAACCATTATTGGTAAGCCCCACCGAACTGCCTGCAAATAATTGTTCTATTTGATCAGTAGTATAGTCTCTTCTGCTGGCTGAAATATTAAACCCGTTACCTTCATTTTGTTCATAAGCCACGAAACCATCGATTGAATGTTTACCAAATTTCTGCTGATAACCAAGTTTGATATTATAAGTTGTATTTCCGGCTTTTGATTCTTGTTGTTGTAAATAAGGATTTACAGATTCCTGACCTCCACGAATTGGTACATATTCATTAGTACTTTTATCGTAAGAGTAAACATACCAAATACGCTGAAACCTCTTATAGTCAATCGAAGTTTTAGAGTTAGCTGCAAAGCCTTCTGCATATAAACCTTTCACTAATTTATTAAGCTTCCATTTAAAACTCCCCTTGATTGTATTTACACCAGTTATTGTATTGGTATAGCCGGGGACTTTTGTTCCCAGCAAAACAGGGTTATACCCGAATTGAGAAGGGCCTTCCAAGCCATTTGGATAATATGCAGGTGTAATGGGTGATTGAAGAAAAATTTGTACTTGTGAATTGCCTGTTGAGAATAAACTGGACTGTTTATCCTGAACTCTCGTATTTAGATCAACACTTACGGTAAAATCTTTTGTAACATCTATATCGACTGCTGCTCGAAATTGTCTCTGTTTATACACTAATCCATCATTTCTCTTAAAATTTGCATCCTCTTTTGTTAATTGGCCTGACAAATAATATCTAACATTTTCAGTCCCGCCTGTTAGTGCCAGGGTATGCATATATTGAGGAGTCCATTTTTTATAGACTTCTTCCATCCAATCAGTATTTGGATGTCCAATAGGATCCGTATTATCTTGCCATGCTTTAATATCCACATCGGTCCATTTTTTTGGCTGGCCTACAGATTGCAAATATTCGTTCTCAGCCTGGGCATACTGTGATGAACTCATTAATTTCGGCAATCTTGTTGGTTGGGTAAAAGTTAAATTTCCTGAATAGGTTAATGTAGGTTTTTGAATTTTTCCGCGTTTTCTGGTAACCAAAATTACCCCGTTAGCTGCTTGGGCACCATAAATGGCTGCAGAGGCATCTTTTAAAACGGTTATACTTTCAACGTCATTAGGGTTTATTCTTTGCATATCGTCAAAGCTAGCTACCCCATCAATTACAATCAAAGGAGAATTATAACCAAGGGTACCTTTGCCTCTTATAAGAATCTCTGCATTATCTAAACCAGATTCTCCTGTTCTTAAATTTACAATTAAACCAGGTAATCTACCGGCTAAACCCTGGGCCAAATTACTTGCAGGCGTTTTTGCAATAACATCAGATTTCACTGACACAATTGAACCAGTAACTGAAGCTCTTTTTTGAGTACCGTATCCAACGACTACAATGTCTGATTCAGCCGTATTCTGGACTTTCATTTTAATTTCCACATTATTTTTCCCTGCTACATCAACTTCCTGATTTTCCATCCCAATAAAGGAAAACACTAATATTTTGGAGGACTTTTCCTCTAATTCAATTTCAAATGCACCAATTGCATTCGTGCTGGTTCCCAGTTTAGTTCCTTTAATAAAAACTGACACCCCCTCCATAGGTTTTCCGCTTTCATCTGTTACTAAACCCTTTACTTTAACCGGTGGGGAAGGTTGTAGGATTTCATTTTGTATTTCTGCCTCTTTTTCTTTTATGATTATCAGTTTATTTAAGAAGGTGTAAGTAAGTGACTGGTTCTTAAATGATTCGGTTAATACCTGATCCAGGGAAGCATCCTTGGTAGAGATAGTAACCTTTTTAGCTTTTTGTAAAAGACTTTCGGTATAGACAAATTTGTAACCGGTTTGTCTGCTAATTTCCCTGAACACTTTTTCAAGCGTTGCATGCTTTAGAGACAGGGTAATGTTTTGAGAATAAGTATTTGCACCTGCATTAAAGCAAAAAGCAAACATTAAAATCAAACTCATTTTCATAATCAAAAATGTTTTGGCAACCGTTCTTCCTTGAATCCGGAAAAGGTTGCTACAAGCAATTAATTTCATACATTTGGTTTGTTTAGGTGATTTAATAAGAACTGTTAGAACTTTTTGATTGAATTGGCCTGAACTACTTTCCGGGTCCCGCCTGCAAGCGGAGATCCGGTTTTTTTAACGTAAATATTTTTTCTGAGTTGATGTAATGTTGTTTTGGTTGTCGCTTCCTCCTTTTTTATTGGTTAATAATATTGTTTTAAGATGTTTATATTTTTCTTGAAATTAATTTTTGAAACAATACCAGTTATTGAAAACTGAATTATAATTTGATTTGGCCTGATAAAAGTTTATTAAAAAGTTTGGAAAAAATTATTTTTTTGAAAACAATCCTAAGATGATTTATGGCATTACAATTATTTTCTTTCCTTCTATTTTAAAATTTACTTTACCTGTTAGCTCCAAAGCTTTTAACAAATCCGAAAGCACTGTATTTCGTGGAATTTCGGCATAAAAGAGATCATCAATTTTCCTGTCATAAATAACCTGCACATCATACCATCTGGCTAACTGCCTGGCAATAGTTTGGAAATCTGAACCTTCAAAATTAAAAAAGCCATTTTTCCATGCAACTACTTTATCAACATCAACATCATTGATCGTTTTTAATTGCCCGCCTTGGGTAAGTTTAGATTGTTGACCTGGCTTAAGTGTTATGGCATTACCATCGTTGTAAAACTTTATAGACCCTTCCAATAAAGTAGTGTTAAGGGAAGATTCATCACTATATGCATTCACATTAAAGTGGGTACCAAATACCTGAATTTCAGAACTATTGACGCTCACAACAAATGGCAAATTTTTATTCTTAGCCACTTCAAAATAGGCTTCCCCGGTTATTTCTACTCTTCGTTCTTTTCCGCCAAAAGATGTTGGAAAGCGGATGGAGGAAGCCGAATTTAACCAAACCTGGCTACCATCCGGTAATTCAACCTGGTATTGACCACCCCTTGGTGTAGCTATGGTATTATACAAAGGTTCCCCAATTGCTTTACCGGAAACTTTATAATCAAGTTTACCATTCAGCTTGATAATTTTTGTATTTCCCTGTTGGGCAAGCGCACCATTTCTGGCATCATCAAGCACAACGGAGGAACCATCCGCCAAAGTTAAAACAGCCTTATTCCCTCCGGGATCTACATCATTGCTGTAGTTTTTTGTATTGCTCTTTGTTTTGACAATGGGTTGTTTTGCATTATTATTATTATTAAACCAAAGAAATGTGGAAAAAGCAATAAAACCAATCACACAGGCTGCTGCGATTCTTACTGTCCACTACGAAGACTGAGGCTTTCGCAGGATATCATACGGCTTGTAGCGCCACTAAATCGTGCGACGAAAAGTTATCCAAAAGATAGGGTATCGAACATGAACATCATGTCGCAGTGACAAGTGGGAGTACGTTCACTACTGATCAAGGCTGGCTATAGACAACTCTAAAGGTAATGGATACCTTCCAACGATGTTCTCAAGAACTGATGACTTTCCTGCGGATTGAGATCCGACAACGACGATCTGAGGCAAATCAACAGTCTGCTGACCGATAGCGCCGAAAACATCCTGTAGTTTATTGACGATCGGAATCAGCTGATCCATAGTAAAAGTTCCGCCACAAAAATGGGTAGAAGGAAGCTACTGCAATAGAGATGGAATGCGTCTTTCGTCGCTTCAGATTTTGTTTCTCTCTTCCGGATGGTAGCAGTAATCATTTTCCAGTGAGACTTCACAGCTACTACAAGGAGGCAATCCTCTCACAGCTCTAGACTACCCATCATACGGGAAATATTGAAAATTTAGAAGTAAATATCTTTCTACTTACGGTACTTTCCACTCACTTCACACGTCACGCGGTCTTATACGGTATACGGTACACAAGAGGATGGACCAGTTCTACACGGCATGTACATAGTACGTTTCCATTTCGGATCCACGGATGATTCCAACGATACTTCTTCAATTGAGCATCATCTCGGAAGTAACGAGTATAGAACGATCTAATAAATATAGTATGACAGGCGCCATGTACAACACATACGCACATACGATTGTAGTGAATTCACAAAGTCGAGACTTCATCTTTATGCGATGCGTAGCTAAGCTTTGATACTCATTGATAGATCAATAGGATAAAGAAAGTGGCAGTGTTATTATGTTATTGCGTAAACTTTCGAGAATGGAAATTAAATAGCTTAGGCAGTTGTTCAGAATGATAGAGCGTACAGGAAAGTGAAAATAAAAACATTACTGCTGTTACGCATTGTCTATGCGATTGACAATCATTTAAAAAGTATCATCTTATAGATTATACTTACATACGTGTCAAGTTTTATGGTCGTACGTTCCCGTTCGTGCTTGGAGTCACGCATAGAGAACACACAACTCAACTTTAACAGCCATTGCCGAAAGCAATTTCGGTTAGAATTCGAAATAAAAGTGAAAATGAAAAATCAATTCTACTTTAACACCTCAGTGGGCATAGAGCGAAGACTGTAAGGGCTTATAATAATATTTCTACATGTTCTATAGATAACACGTAAGGTTACTACAGGATTTGATTGCCTCCTTCAGTCGTGGTGTATCATGCGTTTTACGTGCATGGCGGTTGTACCCCTCTTCTCCAGCCATTACTCCTGCCATAAAGCCCAAACTTCCAAGAAGTTGAAGCTTAACTTCCAAGAAGTTGTTGTTCGAGAAATGGTCTTTGGAGAAGTGGGACACTACCGTGTATGGTATAATATGCAAAGGAATATCGCATCCCATGCTACAAACAATATTTATAGTCCCCCAGGTGTTCTAAAAGTTCTAGTACGCGTCAGTACCATAGATCGCTCTTACTGACAGCTTAGCGTACCATTACCAATGATCACTTCTAGTACACGATTGTGTGCCTCTGTAAGAACCAAACAAGAGTGATGGCACTCATTGAAAGATGTGACTATTTATACACTGTCCGATAACATTCTACGAGTTGGTTTCTGGTGCGCAGCGATGTTAGGCATGCATCGGTCACATAATAACAGCCTCCAAGATAGATGCTCTGCAGATGACAACATCCTGCACCCAAAGCTGTTATACCTGCATCTGACACCCTATCACATCCCATAATTTTGACTCCTCGCAGCTGACCACATCCTTTACCCAACGCTTTCAGACCCGC
>JANPNY010000163.1:0-2350 GCA_031427745.1 Chitinophagaceae bacterium
GGTACCCCATTCTCATCAGTGATCTGCACATTCACGGTAAGGGAGTCCATCTTTTCTGTCGGATGCCCGTTGAATATTTCCAGCGTGCCTTCAAAAGCTTCTCTCGTCATTGTGAGTTTCTGACTTAGCTGAACAGTTACAGAGGCACAAACGGCGTTTTTCTGACCTTCTATAATTTCATTGATGGCTTTTTTAGATTCGTTATGCATGTCATTGATAGATTCATACCCTTTGTCTACAGCATAGTTATGTGCATCAACAAGGGAATCAGAATAGTTTTTAACCAAAGTCCAGTTAATGATACCTGGATACTGGGCATTTGGAGTTAAGATATCCAGTGTCCGGGCTTCTATTGATGTATTCCAGCGTGTGAAGAAGGAGCGAATATCTACAGAATTGATATCATAACCCGCCATGGCCGCAATGATGGAATCCTGTGTTGATAATGGGAAGTATACGAGTGCTTCTACGTAAGGTGTAATGATTGGTGATAAAGCAGTCCATCCATCGTTTGTTGAGAGTTCTCCAAAGTATTCTGTATTCCAGTTTACCCTTGCAGTGTATCCCTTTTCAACAATCTTCAAATTTTCGTTCACCTGCTTTAAAACATTGCTTAGTTCGCCTCTGCCTGCAGTTTTTATATCTCTGTTGCCTGAGGGCCTTTCCTGGGCGGAGGCGAGACATGATTGCAAGGCGCCTAGTAAATCCCTCAAACATAACAACTGTTTTACGTATGGAACCTTGCTTATTATCCCCCCGAAAATACTTTGCAGACTTGGAATTGATTCATCGATCAAACACAGCACATATGCTTTAGGTCCGCCATTTTGTATCAGCGTTTTTACGAAACACTTTACTGGAGTCGGCACATCAAGACATCCTGAAATAGCATCGTTTAGTTCATTTAAACACTCAACACAGCTTTTCTTTACGTTGCTGGATGGATATGTCCAGTTGGGATTTCCTGTAAAAATGCCTGGATTTGGGCATATTGCACAAGAGGTTGGAAAGGCATTGGCATAAGCACCAATAACTGTTGTATTGAGACCACCCCCGCCACTTCCGCCACCAGTGCTTGTACAGGTACGACCTGTATAAGTAAATAATGTACCTCCCTTTTCCCATAACCCAGATGAAATAGAACACTTATACCAATAAACGACTCCGGCAAAATCCTGGCAATTTCCACCGCTGTTTGCCAACGTACTATTGGAAGGTGGCTTGATACCAAGAAATTGGGAAATACCTTCAATAGAAGGACGGCCTCCAATTGCACCGCCTCCAATTCTTCTACGCATAATTATTGGCACCTGAATACTTTGCTGAGCCAACAAATCAGCAGTTACGTAATTAGTTACAAACTCATATTCTTCATCACCGGTAGGAAGATTCAGCGCAACATCTCTTGCCGTAATTAAACCATGGTTAGTCAATGTTGCGTTAAAGGCAAACACATCATTTCCAAAAAGCTGCGGCATTGTTTTAGGCATATCAATGGTAACTACCGGTATTGGTACATTGGTTTCAAACTGTGTAGTTAATGTAATATCATACTGATCCTGTATGGCAGTTGGCACTACCGTCCAGCTAAAAGTAATGGCCTGGTAATTGAGAAAAATGTTTGCTTCAACAGTATCGCCGGGGTTGGTGGTAACAGTACTGTTATATGGCAGGTGCTTGTCTTTATCTGCCGTTATGCGGTGCCTTCCTTCCGGTATGCCGGAGGCTAAAAATATTCCATCTGCATTCGTTAATCCCTCAGCGTACACTTCGCCAGTAAAGTAATTTTGAATTTTTATTGCGGCATCTTTAACCCTGGGTGCTGCATCTGTTAAATAAGTAAACTGGTTGGTAACTATCACTTTTACCACACCGCTTGTAACGGAAACTTTTTCAAATTTAAAAGGGATGGCGATTGCGTTGCCATTGGCAGCACTAATTGCAATTGTACCATTTATCGGGAAATTAAATGGCACATCCGGCGTAGCCGTAAATTTAAAAATAACCAGAGCACTATCGCCGCTTGCTAAAGAAGGAATGGTTTGTGGAGATAAAGTTGAAAGCCAGCTAACCTGTGGCATACTAATCTTTATATCTCCAGTAAACCCTGTACCATTGTTTTGCAATATGCACTCCACCAATCTCTCACCAGTAGTTGCTGAAACGCTTACTTTTATATTCGTTATATCAGCTGTAATATATCCATTGGGTGCCTGGCAGAAATATAAAACACTAAACGGCTGAATAATGCCTTCATTGGCAACTGCCTGCAAATTAGCGACTACAAAGTTAGTACCTCCGGTTAACGAATTACCTACCACACGATAACCAATATTTACAATGGTATTGG
>JANPNY010000164.1:0-1784 GCA_031427745.1 Chitinophagaceae bacterium
CTGGCAGAATGGAATGGTTTTCACATTTTAAAAAACTGCCTGGCGGTGATGCAACTAAAAGTAGTAAGTAGTTTTGAAGGCGGCGACCACAAGGGTTTTTTATGTGATGTAACAGCTTTTAAAAATTTAAATGAAGGCGAAACATTGTCGCTGGATACATTAAGAGAACACAAAATGATTCGTATTTAATATGGAAGAAAAATTATTTTCAGCAATCGACATCGATCGCATTATAGAAATGGTATGGGAAGATCGTACCACATTTGAAGCCATCGAAATACAGTTTGGCCTAAAGCAACAAGACGTAATAAAAATAATGCGAAATGAAATGAAACCCAGCAGTTTTAAAATGTGGCGGGAGCGCACCAAGGGCAGAAATACCAAACACGAAGCATTACGAGGCAACGATATAGATCGTTTTAAATGCAGCAGGCAAAAAACAATTTCAATGAATAAAGTATCAAAGCGATAAGTTATTTATCAGGAGATTGATCTAATAAACTCTCTAATTTCTTCCTAACTTTTTTTTGCAAAATATTTAGCAACTGATAAAAGTCAGGCTATTTATCTTTGCAACTATGAATGATAAGAAAGCAAGCGAATCGTTGGTAGTAATGACGGAACTGGTATTGCCCAACGACACCAACAGTTTTGGAAACCTAATGGGTGGAAGGCTAATGTACTGGATGGACATTGCATCTGCATTAGCAGCAATGAAACACAGCGGATCACCCGTAGTAACGGCATCCGTTGATAATATTTCTTTCGAAAATCCCATAAAAATCGGCAACGTAGTACACATCGAAGCTAAGGTATCGAGGGTGTTTCACAGCAGCATGGAAGTGCACATGAAAGTGTGGGGCGAAGATGCCCTGCAACAATACCGCTACAAAAGCAACGAGGCCTATTATACCTTTGTGGCACTTGACCCCAACAGCAAACCACGACCTGTAAATAAGCTAATTCCCGAAACAGAAGAAGAACAAAAATTATACGAAGGCGCCCTACGTCGCCGGCAAATACGCCTTATTTTGGGCGGCAAAATGAAACCCGAAGATGCACAGGAATTAAAGGCATTATTTTCTTAACCGCAGAGATAGTTTTTTGTAAAAAAACAGGCAAATTATCTTATTAAATAAAAACACTGGCAGAACTCTCTCTGTCGGCCGCATAAAAAAGGCGTAAAGAAAATTTGAATGATTGTCGTTAAAAAATGAAATTGCTGTTACCAAAGATAGGATTTGCTAATAGCTCGTAAGTTGCACATTTGTTGGGTAATATTTTGCTGCTTGAGCTAATTTCATTTTAGACAAACATTCAAATTTTTAGCCTTTTTTATGAAGCCTTGATTTTTCTTGTTACTTCTTTGCATTAAGGCAAAGAAGTAAATGAAGTCTAGCCAATCATGCAAAGATTTTGAGACCTCAATGAAAAATTCTTAAATCTTATTTAACCAACAGCCGGGATAAAAAATATTTTTTGTCCCGGCTGTTGGTTTCCAATTCAACATCCTTGCATCGCCCTCTTGTACGGCATACCTTTTATCAACTAAAAAATACGGCACACCCCACTCCCGTTGGTTCGTTGATTGTAGCAATGCTGCATCCTGCAAACATTGCAATGGCCTGCATCACAATACCTCAGCTCATTTTCAACAAAACCTTTTGCCGGTTGTATTATAGTAATAGTTTTCTATCGCTATAAGCAACTATGTCTCAAAAAATATTTTTATCCGCCACCTGGCAACATTTAGTAATGATGAATTACGAAGTAGACCCGGCCAT
>JANPNY010000165.1:0-2261 GCA_031427745.1 Chitinophagaceae bacterium
GAAATGAAAGATGAATTTAAGAAAGGAGATGCTGAAGTGGGTTTTGCAATTGCTGATGACATCAAGCAAAACCTTGAAAAAATTCTTCACCATGGTAAAAGAGCCGATGCCATTGTAAAAGGAATGCTGCAGCATAGCCGCAGCAGCAGTGGTGTAAAAGCACCAACAGATATTAATACCTTGGCAGATGAATATTTACGCCTAGCTTATCACGGCCTGAAGGCTAAAGACAAAACTTTTAATGCAACATTGAAAACCGATTTTGATGAAACGATTGGCAATATCAACATCATACCGCAAGACATTGGAAGAGTTATTCTCAATTTAATCAACAATGCTTTTTATGCAACAATTGAAAAACAAAAACAGGGTCTTGCAAACTACGAACCAACTGTTTGGGTGACAACTTCCCAGAACCCTCCGCCAGCTGGCGGAGGCAGGGGGGCCGAGGTTGTGATAAGTGTAAAAGACAATGGTAACGGCATCCCACAAAAAATACTCGATAAAATCTTTCAACCCTTCTTTACCACCAAACCCACCGGGCAGGGAACAGGACTGGGTTTGAGTTTGAGTTATGATATTGTAAAAGCACATGGTGGAGAAATACAGGTGGAGACGAACGAGGGGGAAGGCTCAACATTTATTATTCAAATTCCAGCAGTTTAATAAAGAATATGAAAGCGATTTTTAAAATAGTACTATTAATCTTGTTTCCTCTTGTTACAAGGGCTCAGCAAAGCACTCCTGATAGTGTTAGAAAGGTTTTAGTAAATGCAACAACTGATATGGCCCGCTATAATGCCTCAGTTAGCTTGTATTTTTTCTTTTTGGAAGCAAATAGGGATACTGCCTTTATGTATGCCGAAAATCGATTAGCCCTTGCAAAAAAAAACAAAATAGCATTAGCCGAAGCAGCTGCCCTAATCAGCAAAGCATATCAATATAATGCTATTGGTAAATATTCAGATGCATTCCGAAATTTGACCGAAGCACTTAGAATTGCGGAAGATCCCAAAACGGTGGAGGTAGAAGGATGGAATGTAACCCAGTATCCGATACCTGGTGTAAACAAACAAATTGTAATATCCACCATTCATCATGTGTTGGGTGGTGTAATGCGAAACGCAGCTAATTATGAAGAGGAAATCATTCAATTGAAAAAGGCTGTTCAAATTGCAGCCCAGATCAATCATCCTGATCGGCAAATGACAGGTAATATGAACCTGGGAAGTGCTTATCTAAAAATGGGTCAACTAGATTCGGCATTATATTACGCTAAAGCAGCGCAGGTGTTATCGAATAATCCATTAGCACAAGGATATATTGGCAACAACTTGTTAACCATAGGCGATATTTTTTTGGCAAAGGGAAATGTTACTGAAGCAAAGAAAAATTACTATGAAGGATTAAGTGCCGCAAACAAACAGAACAATCAGGCCGATGTAGCAAACCTGAATCATAAACTGTTTCGCATTTATTTAATGCAAGGAAACAACGACTCTGTACTTTCTTATGCGTTAAAAAACCAGCTTACTATATCCTCAGTTCAAGGGGTGGGTTATCGGGAGATTAGCATAGGAGTTGGGTACGAAGACCTTGGCCTGGCCTATCAACTTAACAAAATGTATGATAGTGCTTACAAATACCAGGGCCTTGCTTTGGTTACCAAGGACAGTTTGTATAGAGTTCAAATAAAAAATATCGCCGATTTTCAAAAACTAACACTTGGTGAAGCACTTCGTTTGGAAAATTTAGAAAAAGAAAAGATACAGACACAATCAAAAATCAGAACATATGGTTTGCTGTCAGGGCTTGCAATTCTTTCCATAATCGGATTTATTCTTTATCGGAATAATCGTCAAAAGCAAAAGGCAAACAAAGTTTTGGAAACAACCCTTACCAATTTAAAATCCACCCAATCCCAACTAATCCAATCAGAAAAAATGGCTTCGCTTGGTGAACTCACTGCAGGCATCGCACATGAAATTCAAAACCCGTTAAACTTTGTAAATAATTTTAGTGAAGTAAGTAATGAGTTGATTGATGAGATGAAAGTTGAGTTTAAAAAAGGTGATACAGAAGAAGGCTTTGCGATTGCAAATGATATCAAGCAAAACTTAGAAAAAATTCTTCACCATGGTAAAAGAGCCGATACCATTGTAAAAGGAATGCTTCAGCACAGTCGCAGCAGCAGTGGTGTAAAAGAACCAACAGATATTAATGCCTTGGCAGATGAATATTTACGCCTAGCTTATCACGGC
>JANPNY010000166.1:0-3365 GCA_031427745.1 Chitinophagaceae bacterium
TTTTGTATTGGTATTTTATTGTGATACCAATGGTTATAAATTAATTATCTGATCAAGTCTAGAATTTGTTGCCTTACTCCCCTTAAGGGGATGGGGGTTAAAAATACCCGCCCTTCTTTCTATCTTCCATAGCAGCTTCGCTAACCCTGTCATCAATTCTTGTTTCACCACGTTCGCTTGTTTTGGTGGCAATAATTTCTTTGATGATATCATCAATGCTGGATGCGGTGGATTCTACAGCAGCAGTACAAGTCATATCGCCTACAGTTCTGTAACGTACCTTTTTTACGGATACTTTATCTGCAGCATCTAAGTTGATAAATTCCGAAGTTGCTACCAACTGTCCTTCCCATTCCAACACTTCCCGGTTATGGGCAAAATAAATAGATGGTAATTCAATATTATTTCTGCGGATATAATTCCAGATATCGAGTTCTGTCCAGTTACTGATGGGGAAAACACGAACATTTTCGCCCTTGTGAATACGGCCATTATACGTGTTCCACAATTCGGGGCGCTGTAGTTTGGGATCCCACTGACCAAACTCATCTCTTACAGAAAAAATTCTTTCTTTTGCCCTTGCCTTTTCTTCATCTCTTCTTGCACCACCAATGCAGGCATCAAACTTAAATTCTTCAATGGCATCCAGCAGCGTAAATGTTTGCAGTGCATTACGACTGGCAAACTTTCCTTTTTGTTCTGTTAATTTTTTTTCTTTGATGGTATCAGCAACGTTGCGTACAATCAGTCTTTCACCAAGTGTTTCCACCATCGTATCCCTAAAATCAAGTGCTTCAGGAAAGTTGTGGCCTGTATCAATGTGCATTAAAGGAAAAGGAAACTTACCCGGACGGAATGCTTTTAACGCCAGGTGTACCAACACAATCGAATCTTTACCACCGGAAAATAATAAAACCGGGCGTTCAAACTGCCCGGCAACTTCCCTTAAAATGTGGATGGATTCAGATTCTAACTGATCTAAATAGTCGAAGGTTAATCTTTTGTCCCCGGCCTGTAAAGGAGAGGTATTTGAAGCCGCTGCTGTATTCATCTTTATGATATTATTTTAGGCGTATTCTTCGCCGCTTTTTAAATTTTTATTTAATAATTACACCAATACTAAACTCCTCTTTAGGAGATGTAGATTGATGCTCATGCAACCCACATTCTTTCTTATCTGCATCTTCCCACCACCAGCGGCCTGCCCTAAAATCCTCTCCTGGCTTGATGGCCCTGGTACAAGGCGCACAACCAATGCTAACGAAACCTTTATCGTGTAAAGGGTTGTAAGGCACATGATTTGCGCTAATGTATTGTTTCACCTCTTCTGTTGTCCAATGCAACAGCGGGTGATATTTTATTATTTGGTTGCTTTCGTCCCATTCTACCAAAGGCAAATCTTTTCTATCCCCGGAATGTTCAGCTCTTAGCCCGGTAATCCAAACGGCATTTTCTTTCAACGCTCTTTGCAAAGGTTCTACCTTGCGGACAAAGCAGCATTGTTTTCTGTTGGCAACCGATTCGTAAAAACTGTTGGGGCCTTTAGTTTCTATAAAATCCTGTAAAGTATCCTGGTTGGGATAATATGCTTTGATAGTTGTATTATAGGCTGCATTGGTGCTGCTCCAGGTAGAATAGGTTTCGGGAAACATACGGCCTGTATCCAACGTAAATATTTTTACAGGCAGTTGATTATTTAAAATCTGGTGTGTAATAACCTGGTCTTCAAAACTGAAACTGGACGAAAACGTAACCTGCCCCGGAAATGTATCAGTCAATAATTTCAAAAAATCAACTCCTATTAGTCTACCTGACTGATGGAGTAAATCGTCGATATAATTTTTAGCTTCCTGATTCATTTTAACTGGAACTTATAATTTTATGTGTGAAATTAATGGGAAAGAAAGTTGCCTGCGTGGATATTTAACAATTCCACTTTACGCAACAACAACTTGAAACAAACATCATGATGGTTGAATGTGTCATACAATTTATTAAGTCTACTCAATTGGTGGACAAATATAGAAAATTAAATTTATTCTGATCATATAGTTTTAGGTTATATACTATCCAGCCTATCAATTGCATGGAGAAATTGAATACTTAACATTTATTAAACGTATTAGCTAAATATTTATTTCGTACCACGGCAGATAAAATAATGGGTTGGATGATGGCAATTTTACCTGGTTCAATACCTATATTTACAAGCTGAATTACCTATCAATATGACGAGAGAAGAAAAATTTATGCAAGCGGCCATTGACTTATCACAAGAAGGCATGGACAAAAATGAAGGTGGCCCGTTTGGCTGCGTAATAGTGAAAGACGATAAAATAGTTGGGCAGGGCTACAACAAAGTAAGCTCAACAAATGACCCTACTGCACATGCAGAAGTAACAGCAATAAGAGATGCCTGTAAAAACCTGGGCAGTTTTCAACTTACTGATTGTGAAGTATACTCATCCTGTGAGCCTTGCCCCATGTGCCTTGGTGCGCTCTATTGGGCAAGACCCAAGGTTGTTTATTTTGCCAATAACCGGCAAGATGCTGCTGAAATTGGTTTTGACGATTCGATGATATATGAAGAAATGAATGTATCGATACCAGACCGGAAAATACCCATATTACCACTGGGAAGAAAGAATGCACTAAAGGTGTTTGAAGTGTGGAAAGAGAAAGGAGATAAAACACTGTATTAAATATAGTCTTAGGTTTACTTAAAACTTACGTTTAGAAAACAGCAAATTTATATTAGTTTGAGATTCTTTACCTGGATAATATCAGCTGCAATACTCACGGATATTTCTTCGGGGGTTTGGCTTTTAATTGCCACCCCGACTGGCGCATGAATAGATTTCAATATCGCCTCGCCAATTCCTTCAACTCTATAATCAGCAAACATTTTTTCTATCTTCTTTTTGCTGCCGAGGATTCCGAAAAAAGCAAATTGTTTATAAAGTAAGGCCCTTACCGCAATATCATCAGTACGGTAGCCCACAGTCATTACAACCACATAATTATTTTCTCCCGAAGGGATACATTGTTCTAATTGCCCATAATTATCCAATACTATTTTTTCATGTACAAAATGATTTTGCGCCATTGTATTCAGTTCTGTTCTGTCGTCATATAACCGGATATAAAAATCCATGCTGTGCATCAATTGGGCAAGGGCCAATGAACAATGGCCTCCCCCAATGATATAGAGATTTTGTTTATAGCCTAACTTCTCAATGAATAAAAAATCATCACCGGTTTTGCTAAGGAAAAAATTTTGAGCAGGCATTTCTTTGCTAAATGAAATGCCCTTCGGTGTTAATTGCAGGGTACCATTTTGATTGAACTGTACTGCATGGATAATA
>JANPNY010000167.1:0-2840 GCA_031427745.1 Chitinophagaceae bacterium
TTACATCAAACATGGGATTGCAATCGGTTTTAAGATTCGACACCTCAAAACTATATATTGCAATCCTTTTTTAGTACCCATTCCTTAACTTAATGACATTGCCCGGCGGGGTTTCCACAGCAGTAACTAATAATTAAAAAAAGCCATCGTGGAACCCCGACGCATAAAAGCGCCACAAATTTTTTACTCCTAACCTTCGATTTTTTTACCTTCATGCTATGGCAATAAAACTCAAACATAGCGATACATTTTCCACTTATTTCATCACGTTTACCTGCATTGAATGGATACCGTTATTTGAAATCACCCAGTCATATGATTTAGTGTATAAGTAGTTTGCTTTTTTAAAAGAGCAATACATTGCAGATGTTGTAGCCTATGTGATAGTGCCCAACCATCTTCATGCAATAGTACATTTCCACAAAGCAGGGTTCAATCTCAATACCATTATTGCCAATGGAAAAAGGTTAATAGCATATCAAATAATTGACCGGCTGGAGAATAAACGGAATACTGAAATGCTGAGCCGTTTACAGAATTTGGTTACAGACAGAGAGAAAAAGAAGGGTCAACTGCACAAAGTGTTTAAAGAGTCCTTTGATGCAAAGGCCATTTATTCCCAACGTTTTTTATTGCAGAAAATTAATTACACACACAACAATCCTGTTAGTGGAAAGTGGATGCTGGCAAAGGATTTTGTTGAATATGTACACAGCAGTGCATCTTTTTATGAAATACAATTGGTGAGGTGTTTCCGGCCATTGCATTATTTGGATTTGTAGATTTTCAAAATGGCAAGTGTAGGAGTTTTATAATTTATACTTTGAAGTGCATTCTGCTTCCGTGGTCGGTATATTTTCTATAATTGAAAACCTTTTCGCCCATGGTCGGGTGTCGTCACCGACCACATCATCTGTTAAAATACTTCACCAAAATGTGTAAGCATCTCAAACTCATCCATGTTTTTCGCTACAGGTCGGTGAAGGACACCGACCTCGGAGTGTAAAATGTTTCGCTTTGATACCAACCTGGGAAGCATAGTTCAATCCCGAAATAATCGGGACAAATTGTCTCCTCTTCGCTCAATTTCCCTATGAATATTTTATATCGGCATTAACCGTTGTATTGGTAATTGGTGTTATGGTGGCACGTCACCTTGCTTTTCCATAGGCTTTGTAACCAGGGTATGTAATATCCGACAACCACAACAAACGATTACCTTTTATACAAGAAAAATACGCATCATATGTTTTTGGTTTTCCACCAATGTCGGAAAACTTTACCTGCCAGTTATTGGGCACAGATAAAGTGCCGTTTGATTTTGCACTTTGAAATTTTATATTCCCCACAAAACCACTAGCCACACCAAGATCCCATTTGTAAGTGTTACCTGTACCAAACACAAAACTTTCGTTGGATGCATGTGAATTAGCTCCGGCATCAGCACCCGTATAAGCATTTACATACTGCGTCATTCCAGTAAAATCACTGGTCCAGGTTCCACCAATTAGGTCAGCTGATGAAACTGCAAACTTATTGTAGGTTACCATGTTGGCCATTTTGACAAACCCGGGACCGTTACCATAATTGGAAGATGCATTTTCGAATGATTCAAACTCCTTTTCAAAATCTGTTTTATTAAGTGTTATAAATTCAATATACTTCCCTGAACCGCTATTAAAATTTTTTTTGAATAGCACCACATGTACCATTTTGCCGGTCGAATTTTGCATCATATCGGCTTCGCCAAATTCTATCGATTCCCAACTGCCGGAAGATCTAAATTGCATATTGGTGGCGTTGCTGTAACGGGGAGCTACTAACACATCCCAGGCATTTTTTAAGCCATCCAGTAAAACAAAATTGTGTGCATCTGCTGCTTTGTTTGGGTAATGTAGCAGCACAATAATATTCCCCTTTGTTACCTGTACCCAATCCTCCTGCACAGTGCTATTCCATCCATCATCAAAGTTGGTGGTTGTAAATGCAAAGCCACTGGTAGCGGGTTGGGTTTGGTTATTGATCACTATCGGCTGTTGCACGGGTGAGGTTTGCGGAGTAATCGTTTGCTGTGTAGTAGTTGCAGTTTGTGTTGGAGAAACTGAAGTAGATAATGCTGTGGGAGCAGCGGTTAATTCACCAACATATAAATTAATTTCTGCTTTATTAGTTTCAACATAGGTTATTAAGTAGCGATTGTTTTGTTGCAACCAGGCGTATTTATTATCCGGTTTAATGGGTGAAATGGCAAAACCAAGCTTTTCTAATTGTGTTAGCAACGAGTCCGACGTAAATCCAGACGTTACCGGAAAGAAAAACACTTCCACTTTTGATACAGAAGTTCCTGCTTTTTTTGTTTCCATTTCAAACAGTGTTTTTGCGGATAGCTTACTAAGCATACGACTGTCTTGTTTGCTGCCTGCTGGTAATACCATGCCGGTAATTGTTGAGTGTGATACTGTGGTTACATTCTTTTGTGCATAGGTTATTGTAACCAATAACATTGTAAAACCTGCAAGCAGTTGCTGTTTTAAACAAATACGGATGTGCGTTTTGAGAATTGTAGAAATATCTTTAGTTGGTTTCATAAAAATTGCATTTGTTATATACATCCTGTAAAGTAGAAATATTCAGTCCTTTATTATTTTGATATTACTGATAAAATAAGTATCGTTCTCTGCGCTGTTGCCACTACAATCAAAAGACAAGGCATTAAAGAGATGAGCAGCCGGGATTGCTTTTTGATAAGAAGCTATTTTATTTTCATTGATATATACCTCCAGCTTTTCGCCTGATTTTTTTATGGTAACTGATATGCGGTTGTTTTTTTTGTTGTTAGA
>JANPNY010000168.1:0-2976 GCA_031427745.1 Chitinophagaceae bacterium
TTCGGTTTTTTTATTGTTGGGGCTGTTTACACGGCTTGCCTGCATTCCATTAATCATCGCCATGGGAGTTGCTTTGTGGAAAGCGCATCATTTTGAAGTTTTTGGAGATGGAGAAAAGGCCGCCCTTTATTTGGGTGCATATATTACCTTGCTACTGGTAGGACCGGGCAAAGCCAGTTTGGATAGTATGATGGGGAAATAGGGAATGGTGAATGGTGAGTGGTGAATGGTGAATGGTGAATGGTCAATGGTGAATGGTGAATGGTCAATGGTGAGTGGTGAATGTTGAATTGTGAAATATTGCCCCCCTGTTAGCTATCGGGTGTCCCGTGTGGGTTGATGCTTAACGTAAAACTGGTATAAAAAAAAGGGTTTCATATTTTTGGTTATTTGTGATTATGTAAGTAAAGCTGAAAAAAGATTTTTACGCTGAAGGGCTGGCGGATAGCAGCGGAAAGCCCACAACTGAGGGTCTGCAGGGCTGGATTTGTGGCGAGGACTTGCAGCGGATAGCCGCATCAAATGCCTGGGGTTAGCTTATTTGTTGACCGCCCCAAAAAGCAAATTGGTTTATATTTTTTGAATGCGGTAACACATAACCTGTATTGTTTAATTGTATAAAAAATGTTTATAACAGAAACACAGATTAGAATTCATTACGCACTTACTGATCAGATGGGGGTGGTGTATCACGGCCACTATGCACAGTTTTACGAAATTGGAAGAGCGGAGGCTTTGCGGCAGATTCATTATTCTTACAAAGACATAGAGGCCATCGGCATCATCATGCCCGTGGTGGATATACACAGCCGGTTTTTACGTCCGGCGAAATACGAAGACCTGATAACGGTTAAAACCATTTTGAAAGAATTACCCATTCACCATAAAATTATGTTTCATCACGAGATATATAACCAACAGGATGAGTTGCTGAATACCGGCGATGTAACCCTGTATTTTATGCAGGCCAACGGAATGAAGCGATGTGAAATGCCGGATGATTTGAAAGAAAAACTGGCTGGTTATTTTCCAAAAATAACAGACTAAATACCCTGGGCTATTTTAAAGAAACAACCTATCATTGAATCAACCTGTAATTAAGCAGGGTGTTCTGCCTGTTTTTCCATCAATTCACCTATTTTTGCCCACCTAAAAATTAACAATACATATATATGGACAAGTTGTTTTACGTAGTTCCGGCATTGGGCATTGTAGGCCTTTTGTACACTTTTATCAAGTTTGCCTGGGTATCTAAACAAGATGCCGGCAACGAACGCATGAAAGAAATCAGCAATTATATTGCCGAAGGTGCAATGGCTTTTTTAAAGGCTGAGTACAAAATACTGCTCTACTTTGTAGTTATCGGTGCGTTACTATTGGGTGTAATGGGTTATAGCAATGAAAACAGTCACTGGAGTATTGCATTGGCATTTGTGCTGGGTGCTTTCTTTAGTGCATTGGCAGGTTTTATTGGTATGAAAGTAGCCACCAAAGCCAATGTGCGTACTGCACAAGCAGCCCGTACCAGTTTGAGCAAAGCACTGTCTGTATCTTTTACAGGCGGCAGTGTAATGGGCATGGGTGTTGCTGGTTTGGCAGTGCTTGGCCTTGGGGGTTTATTCATTATTTTAAAAATGGTTTTTGCGCCAGATGCTGCGGTTGATAGCCTGGAGATGGAACTTACTATTGAAATATTAACGGGTTTTTCTTTGGGTGCCGAATCTATTGCCTTGTTTGCAAGAGTTGGTGGTGGTATTTATACAAAAGCGGCTGATGTGGGTGCAGATTTAGTAGGTAAAGTAGAAGCAGGGATTCCGGAAGATGACCCACGTAACCCTGCTACCATTGCAGATAATGTGGGTGATAATGTGGGAGACGTAGCCGGTATGGGTGCCGATCTTTTTGGTAGCTACGTAGCAACCGTTTTAGCAACTATGGTTTTGGGAAGAGAAACTTCCGCAATAGATGCGTTTGGTGGTTTATCGCCTGTTTTACTACCGATGCTGATTGCAGCCATGGGTATTGTATTTTCTATTATTGCTACCTTTTTTGTACGCATCAGCGACAGTGCAGGCTTAAGCACTCAAAAAGTGCAAAATGCATTGAATATGGGTAACTGGGGCAGCATGGTTTTAACGGCAATTGGTTGCTACTTTTTAGTGAATTTTTTATTACCGGATACTATGACACTGCGTAACCATGCGTTTACAAAAACAGGCGTATTTGGCGCCATCATGGTAGGTTTAGGTGTTGGCACTCTTATGAGCATTATTACTGAATATTATACAGCCATGGGCAAGCGCCCGGTAATGAGCATTATTCGCCAAAGTGCAACCGGCCACGCTACCAATATTATTGGTGGATTGGCAGTTGGTATGGAAAGTACCCTGTTACCTATTTTGGTGTTGGCTGCAGGTATTTATGGATCCTATGCCTGTGCAGGTTTATATGGTGTTGCCATAGCCGCAGCCGGTATGATGGCAACAACTGCCATGCAATTGGCTATTGATGCTTTTGGTCCTATCGCTGATAATGCCGGCGGTATTGCAGAGATGAGTGAGTTACCTGCTGATGTTCGTGAAAAGACTGATATTTTAGATGCAGTAGGCAATACAACTGCTGCAAGTGGTAAAGGTTTTGCCATTGCATCTGCAGCATTAACGGCGTTGGCTTTGTTTGCCGCATTTGTTGGGATTGCAGGTATTGATGGTATTGATATTTATCATGCAGATGTGTTGGCTGGTTTGTTTGTGGGTGGCATGATTCCTTTTATATTTTCTTCCCTGGCCATTCGTGCCGTTGGCGAAGCAGCCATGGCCATGGTGGAAGAAGTTCGCCGGCAGTTTCGCACCATTCCCGGCATTATGGAAGGTACCGGCAAACCGGAATATGATAAATGTGTGGCTATCTCTACAGAAGCCTCTTTAAAGAAAATGATGTTGCCTGGTGCAATCGCTTTATTATCTCCCATCATTA
>JANPNY010000169.1:0-3526 GCA_031427745.1 Chitinophagaceae bacterium
GGGATGGCTGGAGTTTAGGCGTTTAAAAAATGCGTTGATTTTATTCCTGCATAAAAGAAACGTTGCTGCAAAATAAACAGGCGTCAGTTTAAAAAAATACCGGTTGAATTCAACCGGTATTTTTTTAAATATTCTTAGCCACAGATTGATGAATGGAAGCAAGGTTGTATGTCGGAATTTTATTTAACCAACAACATCTTTTTCACCAATACCTCGTTTTCTATAAATACTTTAATAGTATAAATTTCGTGTGGCCAGGTTCCAACATCAGCCAGCGTGTAGGTGGTTTTTCCTTGTTTACCAGTAGCAGTAAACATACGCATCAATTTGCCAACCCCGTTGTAAATTAACACCTGCATTTTTTTTGTTGATGGTGAAAATACATTCAGTAACATAACATCTCTAACTGGATTGGGTGTTACAGTTATAAACGATTTTGCAGCATTGTTGGCTAAATCAATTTTAATGAGAGTTGAGTAGCTAAATATTTTTTGGGTACTGAAAATTTTAAGGCGGTAATAAATGAATAAATCATGTACATCGGCTACTGCGTCAGCGGCGGATAAATGCTGCAACCCCGCTTTATTTTTATCAGGATAAATTTTACCAGCAGGGTAAAAATGCACGCCATCCAAACTTCTTTCAACCTGGTAAACAGCTACTTTTTCATTTTGCTCCATCTGCCAGGTTAAAAGTACTTTGTCGTTAACAAGCTTACCTAAAAATTTAAGCCGGCTGTTCGCTAGTATGCCACATAATGGATTAAAAGTTATAACGACGGTATCTCTTGCTACTACCTTACATCCGGCAAGTTGCTTTAGTGAAACGACATAGGTACCAGGTTCGTCTACAAAAATGGACATACTATTTGAAGAGTCTAAAATATGACCATCTGTTGTTGACCAATCATAAATGTAAGAAGCAACAGGAGCAACAACTTTAAGATTACTTACACTCTTTACGCCACAAAATATCGGCACATCTGTAAACAGTTTTACTTTGGGGGCTTTATCAAAATCGAAAGGACCAACAAAATCTTTTAGCTCTGCAGTAAAAGAGGTAGAAGCCCTTGTTTTTACCAATACTTTTTGAAACGGCCTGTCGCAGGTACTACCACCCAAAATCAACACCGGATCAAGCCCCAGTTTTGTTAAATTAACCGCTATTTCCATAAACTGTCCGGAGGTATAATTTGCAACAACACTATTGTTAGCCAATACTATTTTAAAAGGACCACCCCATGTATTGGAAACACTCTGAAGGCCGGAATAAAAAATTTTTCCGACGATTGGTACTATGCTGGCATATCCGAACTGGGCACCAGCGCTGGCTCCATCAAATTGCCCCGACCAATTGAAATTAGCCGGCACAATCGCTAAATCATTTTTATTAACCCAAATACGGGCTTCAATAAAGGTTAGCGCAGAACTGCTGTATTCTGCTGTTAAAATAATATCCCCCGACTTTATTACATTTCCAACGCTGTCAAATATCCAGCTGCTATGTCCGGCATCAGGGCCATAGCCAGTAAAGCCAAGTATTGAACGGTCGTAAAAAATATCAGTTTGAAACATTTCAAAATCAAAGTACCTGTTTCCCTTTGTATTCTCGATTGAGATACCCCCAAACATCCAAAGCGCATCGGCACCGGTTGGCCCCTCTCTTCTTACATGCATAAACACATCTAATATTTCGTTTTTTGCAGGCACCGCTTGCGAAATGGGCGTAGACCACATGTTAGGATGTTGAGCATTTTTATTTGAACCAGCGGCAAATACGGTAGAGTCGTCTCCATGAAAGTCACGGACAAAAACTGCATCCATAAACAACCTGTTATTTACCACCGAAGAAGTGGGGTAAATCATATTTCTGACAAAAGAATAATTTAAAGTTGCAGGGTTGGTACCATAGGCATTTACAATACCTGCTGCGCCGGTAGCATCAATTACAAATATCCCGGTTCCCGGGTCGCCAGACGAAAACCAATCATCATTACCATTTAGCGATGAGCCATTAAAAAAGTTGGTTCTTAAATCGGCTTCAACACCAAAGTTGGCTTGTAGCTGCGGCAATGAAATTTGAGCAGTAACCCGTACCGTAAAAAACAACAAGAAGAGTATTTGTATAAATTGCTTCATAGGATGGAGGTATCGGATTAAAAGAATATAGTCAAAACAATTCACGGATTAATTCAACCTTAAAAGCTGACTTTGCTAGATCAAATAAATCCTTTTTACAACTTTACACAGTAAGAACGTAAAAGAGCAAAGAAAAATTATAAATGTGGATAAACTATTTTAAGCGAAGCCTGCAAAGGCAAACAGATGCAACTAAAATGCTGCATTTCTTTCAATTATAAATTCATCCGTTTCATCTCCTTTACAGCATAATCGCAGGCCCTTGCAGTAAGTGCCATATAAGTTAATGAAGGATTTACACAGGCGCCGGACGCCATGCAGGAACCATCTGTAATAAACACATTGGGCACTTCATGCATTTGGTTAAAGCTGTTTAACACAGCTGTTGTAGGATTGCTGCCCATACGGGCAATGCCCATTTCGTGATTGGCATTACCCGGAAAGGAGATATTACCTTTAATAGAAACATTTTTATAGCCAGCCCCTTCCAGCATTTCCCTGGCAGTGGTTTTCATATCTTCATGCATGGCTTTTTCATTGTCTTTAAATTCGCAGTTAATGGCAATGATGGGCCGGCCCCATTTATCTTTTTTGTCTGTGTTCAACGTTATGCGATTATCTGCATACGGCAAACATTCACCAAAAGCATACAAGCCCATTTGCCAACCGCCTGGTTCTGTCATTGCCTCTTTAAAAGCAGCACCAATACCTGTATCCGGTTGTATCCTTGCCCGGTAAGCACTTCCTCCAAAATGATACCCACGTATAAAATTGGCTTCCTTATTTTTAATGTTTCTAAAGCGGGGAATATAAATATTTGTTGGCCTGCGGCCAGCATAATATTTATCATCAAAACCATCAATAGTTCCACTGGCAGTAAAGCCTTTGTGATGGTCCATTAAATTTCTTCCCACCTGGTCACTGCCGTTTCCCAATCCATTCGGAAAACGGGAGGAGGTAGAATTCAGCAAAATAAAACCTGTGGCCACTGTTGATGCATTTAAAAAAATAAGTTTTGCATAAAACTCCTGCACCTGGTTGGTAACTGTGTCAATTATTTCAACGCCACTGGCCTTTTGCTGCTGTTGATTGTACAAAACTTTATTTACCAGCGAATGGGGACGCACCGTTAAATTACCAGTTGCAAAAGCAGCAGGCATGGTACTGGCATTGGTACTGAAATAAGCGCCAAACGGGCAACCTCTGCTACACAAATCCCTTGCCTGGCAAAGTCCCCGGCCTTTTACAGCACTGGTAAGATTGGCGGTTCTGCCAATGATAACTTTTCTATCAGCATAGCTTTTTTCAATACTGGCTTTAAAGTTTTTCTCAACCACATTCATTTCAAACGGCGGTTGAAAAATGCCATCAGGTAATTGTGGAATGCC
>JANPNY010000170.1:0-9270 GCA_031427745.1 Chitinophagaceae bacterium
GGCAATTCTTTTTTCAATGATGCTTTTTTCATCAACAATATAATGAGACAATACATTTTTAACGTACCGCAGTTTTTCACTGTTAAGAGTTGTTGTGCTGGTAAATGTTCTGTTAGCTGTTAACAGCCCTCCAATTTGCAATGGAAACATTTTAGGAAAACTATAAACGGCAAACTCCCCGGTTACTCCCATTTCATTTCCCTCGTCCTTCGAAAAAAAACTATGGCAGCAGTCTTCAATAATGGGAAGCTTGTATTGTTGTAGCTTTTCTATTTGTTTATAAGGGTATCCAAATTCATGGTTAACGAAAATGATTTTGGTGCTATCCGTTATTTCTCTTGACCACTGGCAGAATTTTTCAATCTCTTTTGTAACGCAACTGCTGATATAAAAATTACCAGAGGAAGTGAAAATAGTCACCACATCTTCCGGCTGAAGATTGTACTGCTGTAAGGCTATGTTGATGGCTTTTCTTCCATCAGCAACATATTCAAAACTTCGTTCCTTAAACCGCTTTGTGAAATATTCGTCAATTCTGTTGTTATCCGGCAATTGATTATTAAGCTGAATATCTTTTGTTTGAAACGGTCCAATTCTATAAGCAGGCAGCAGGTATGGATCTGGATTTAAAACAAACATCAGGACAGGATTTTACTAAAAGAAAACTTACAGGAAATGCTGCAGCCAATGCTTTCTTTAAATTCACAGAGGCCGTAGTTAGGAATTGAGTCCTCCGTTGATGGACCAATGTCAATGATTTTCAATTGTAATTGCTGGTAATGTTCAAATACTTTGAAGGACAGAAAATTCATTGTTTTGAGGTGAGCATATTCCGGTAAATCGCCCCAGTAAATTACCTGAACGATGCCTGCAGCCACATGAAAAACAATGGCCGCCGCTACGGCAATGGCCGCTTCATTTTCCACCAAAAAAAAATCAGCTGGTATTACAGCGGCAGTGGTTTGCACTTGCTGCCAGGTCAGCCTCAGCGGAAAGCCACGGGCTTCCCGGTTTTGCCTGATTATGTTGTAGGCAGTTTCTTTTTCAATATTCAATGCTGCCTTCTTAAAAGAAAAATTATTTACCAGTGCAATCTTTAAATTCTTCCTTGCATTGTACCAAATGGATGCAGGATATTCCTGCGTAAATGATGCAAGATGGTATGCATAATTCAAATCTGTTTTATCGATACTGAAACCATTTCGGTAGAGGCTGTTGATTTGCTTTGCCAAAAATGATTCCTGGTAAATGGTAGGGGGCAGAGTGATTTTTAGGGCCGACAATGCTTGTGCTTTTGCCCATGCTGTTAGCAGGATGATTGCTTCATCTATATAACTGATTCGTACATCTTCCTGCAAAAAACTAAACCCTCCAAATGGTGCAGAAAAGGGAGACAAGAAGCTGTTATTTCTGATGCCCCCAATGATGCCAAGCCTGTATTTACTGTCTTTAAAAAGCAGGTAATGTACGCTGTCGCATTTAGCTTTATTTACATGGTTAAAACCTGCACTGCCAAAAATATGATAGGGGTTGATAACAATCCGGGAATATTCCTTTTGATCTACGGCTACGATTTCCATTCCCTAAATGTTGGATAGTCCCTTATATAATCAGCCTCTTCATAAATGGTAGAAGCCAACACGAGGCAGATGGAACCGGATGAAAAATTATCGAGTTCCCGCCAAAGCCCGGCAGGCATGTACAAGCCCATATAAGGCCGTGATAAATGAAAAGTACGTTTTACGTTTCCATCATTTATGATGATATCAAAACTGCCACTTGCAGCTACAATTAATTGTTGCAATTCTTTGTGTGCATGACCCCCACGGGCCTCACCCCCCGGCACGTCAAACAGGTAGTAAATGCGTTTGATATCAAAAGGTATTTCCTGCTGGTTGTTGATAGCGGTAATACTGCCTGCAGGATTATAAATTCTTGGTAACTGCAGTATGGTACAATCAAATACCGTTGCTTTGCTCATGTACAGTTTGTTTAAACAAATCAAAGTCACGAATATAATCTGCTTCATTATAGGCGTCGCTTGAGATATGCAGCCCGAGGGAATTGGTGGAAAAGTTTTGCATTATACGCCAGCTTAATGCAGGCAGGTAAAGCCCGTAATAACTCCTGTTTAGAGAAAATTTTTCTTCTACCCCATCTGCCCTCTTTACAATTACATCAAAACTACCACTAAGGGCGATAATGATCTCCTGCTGCTTTTTGTAGGCATGGGCACCTCTTATTTCCCCTCCCGGTACATCATAGGTCCAGAAAACCCGGCCGATGGCAAACGGCAGTTGTTCGGGATTTTGTAGAAAACTCAGGTTAC
This sequence comes from Chitinophagaceae bacterium, assembly GCA_031427745.1. Taxonomy (GTDB): domain Bacteria; phylum Bacteroidota; class Bacteroidia; order Chitinophagales; family Chitinophagaceae; genus Ferruginibacter. The sequence goes on from JANPNY010000170.1 coordinate 2,330, forward strand.
CACGAGGGTCCGTAATTTTAGGGAAGTGTATTAACCTGGGCTCCATGCTTATTTTTTCTTTAATATGCTGTTAATCGTTCTTTTCCACCAAGGTTGGTCTTTTTCATCAACCGTATAGCCGTACCCATACCCATAGCCGTAAGTATATCCATAGCCATAACCATATCCTTTACCATAACCATATCCCAATACTTTTTTATTAACAATAGCATTAAATACAATATTCATATTGGGCATGGTATTTTTTTGATGCACATCATTAATCATCTTTAAAAAGACACTATTGGTAAAATTGTGGCGAATAATATACATCGTAAGGTCTGCATGTATTGCCAGTAACTTTGCATCCGTAACAGAGGCCACTGGCGGTGAATCTAACAGTACATAATCAAAGCTTTTTTTCAGGTAATCCATCAGTTCTGCCAAATTGGGGCCGCCGATTAATTCTGCCGGATTGGGTGGAACCGGGCCAGATGAAATCACATAAAAATTAGGGATGGTAGGATGTTGCTGTATAATATCTGCAATGCTTGCATTACCAATTAAAAAGTTGGTAATACCAGGCTCCCGTTTGATGCCAAGTGGTTTACTTATTTTTGGCTTACGAAGATCAAATTCCAGCAATACTACTGTTGCACCGGTAAGGCACAAACTTACCGCTGTGTTGATGGCAACAAAACTTTTACCCTCGTTGGGGATAGAGGAAGTAACCAATATCGTTTTCCCCTTTTTGCTGTTGGTACTGGCTGCTGTTGCAAAACTCAGGTTGGTTCTTAATTCCCGGAACTGCTCGGATATCAATGTTCGCAATCCCTCACCGACAACAATAGGAGAACCTGTTTTATTAGGCTTATATACCAATTCTCCCACTATGGGAATCGCTAGCCTGTTTTCTATCTGCGACCTGAACAGCAGCCTGCTGTTGGCGAATTCTTTCAGATAGATATATAACACGGCGATTAATAAAAAAACAACGATGCTGATGGAAAAATAATTCTGCCGGTTAGGGGCTATTAGGGTACCGCCTTCTGGCTTTTCTAACACCCTGAAATTAGAAACGATTGATGCCGCTGCAATGGCAGATTCTTCCTTTTTCTGCAATAAAAAAGTGTATATAGCATTTTTAATCCCCTGCTGACGGTTGATATCCAATAAGGTTCTTTCTTTGGCGGGAATTGCATTAATGGTAGAAGCAATACTGGCATTGTCTGCCTCTAGTTGTTTACGGCTTGCCTGCAGATTTATTTTTAGATTGTTGATACTTACCAACACACTGGGCTTTAGTTTAGCAATCATTTGTTCCAATACTTCAATCCTTGGATTTTTTTCGCCTGATACTTGCTTGATACCTTCTAACTCAAACTCTGCCTGGTATAGCTGGTTAAGTAAACTATTAAGTACAACGTCTGATATACCGAGTGTGGCGGGTACAGCATTGCTGTTCTTATTCCGGTTATTTACATATTTTTCTACTTCAGCCAATACTTCTAACTGCACATCCAACTCTCCAATTTTAGTATCTGAGGTCCTGATTTTATTGAGATATAATGACCCTTCTGTTCCAAGATCTGTGATACGCTGACTGGTTTTATAATCCTGCAGTCTTTTTTCAACCCCTGTAAGTTCATTGGCAATTAAACCAAGCCTGCCATCCAGAAATTTCTGAGTGTTTTCATAAATACGGCTTTTATAATCTAACAGCGAAATACCATACAATTCAATCAGGGTATTGAGTATAAGGGCTGCCCGGTCAGTAAATACATCAATATAGGTAATATCCAATATGGAAGATTGCTTTGATATAGGCGCAACAGATAAAGCCCCTTTAAGTTGTCTTGCCATGGTGGCTACAGGCGTTACTGTAACAATAAACTTACCGTTAGTACTTTGATTAGAAATTCGTTCGTTGATATGCCATCGTATATTTCCAAAACTACTACTTACAAGACTATCTGCCGGGTATAAAACACCATTAAAACTAACCTGCCTACCAATAATTTTAAGCTCTCCGCTTACAGAGGATTTGATGGAATCGGGGTTTTCCAGTTCCAATGTTGCAGGAAGATTCTTGTTTAATTGACCTGTCTTAATATTCCCCTTTCCGCTGTAAACAACGTTTAGCTGCAGTTTACTCACCACTTTTTTCAGTAGATCTAATGAGCGGATGGTTTCAATTTCTTTTTCCGTTTCAGCAGTTATATTCCTGGTATCAATTTTTATTATTTCCTGCAGATTGGCACTTTTTTCCTGAGAATCGTCGTTGATTATTACCCTTGTTTTTACCTCGTAAACAGGTGTTGCGTAGCGCAACAAAATGTATCCTGTAGAATAGCCTATTATTAGCGCCAAGGCTATCCAGGGCCAAAAAGGAAAAAGCCTGAACAACAGGTACTGCAATTGCTGGTTTTTCTCCAGCGCATTTTCCTGCAGGTCTGTCTCATGGCTGATTTTTGGGTTGGTCATACTTGCTGACATTACTATTGTGTGGGGTTATTGGTGGAAATTTTTTAGAAAAAGAATAGCAGGGTCTTTTTGTTCATTACTTACGCAAATTAATAATGGTTAATACCAAGGATAAGCCAATTGCTACTATTGCTAAATACTGGGGAATACCGGAACGGGTGATAAATCTAGCTTTCACCGGTTCTACATAAACTACATCGTTAGTTTTTAAATAGAAATAGGGTGAGTTAAAAATATCTTTTGACAGCAGGTTAATCCTTGCAATTTTTCTTTCGCCATTTACTTCCCTTATCACCATTATATTATCCCGTCTGCCAAATTCTGAAATATCCCCTGCCATACTGATTGCCTCCAGAATTGTCATTCTTTCATTAGTCATGCTAAACCTGCCGCCTCGTCCGTTTACCTCACCCAATACAGAAACGGAGTAATTTAAAAAACGCACATTAACAACAGGATTTTTGGTATAAACCTTAAACTGCTCCGTCAAAAAAGACTCCAGTTCGATCCTTGTAAGACCTGCTGCTTGTACTTTACCTATATATGGTAGTTTAACGGTACCATCCGCTTCAACTAAATATCCAAAAACCGCTCCAGCAGTCGTTGCAACAGCACCTTGTACCATCCCGTTTCCAGAATTAATAATTAATAAATCCGGGGCATTGCTACCGCCTACAGTTATAGATAACTGGTCATTTTTTTGAATGAGATTAGCAAAGGAAGTTTGGGAGTTTTTAATAGCTGCAGCTGTGCTATCGGTAAGATCGTTGAGGTATATTAACTTTTTGGAGGATACGCAGGAGGAAAAAGAAAACATTAAAACAGCCAGGAAAAAGAAAAATAAATATTGTCTTACAGTAAGAAACATGTGATAAGTTTTGCGGAAGTTATTATTTAAATGTTGGGTATAAAATATACAATGAAATTATTGTATTAAATTTTTTATCAAATACAGCAACTTGTCTTTCAAAATATATTATTTCATTTTATAGGGTATGAAAATCCCTTGACCCTACAAGTTTTATTGCAGCTACCAATAATTATGCCCTCGTGTTCTACATTTCATGGCTTCGCCGCCCTCAGTTACAGCTAAATAAGGTAGAATAATGGAATTATTCCAATATTACTTGTGGACGGCATTTTTTGAATTATCGTTTTAATAGTAAAACATATTATTATCAACAAAAAAAGCTACTGTTTAATGGTAGCTAATACAATAATATTATGTGCTTTAAAACATTTATTTCCGCATTAAAAGATGCGCAAATGTAGCCTTTTTAGTCAAGAAATATTTAACCATACAACTTCATTTAAATCCAGATGGTTACAGCGGAAAACTAATTTTTCTTTTTAGTGATTTAATGAGGCTCAGTTGTTGATAATTTGATAAATGAGGCGTAATTATACCTGTTATAGCTGCTGCGGCATTCTACCCGAGTTTTGACTGTTATAGATATGTAGTTTTTAAAAATAACCCGATACGTTGCTATTGGAATTAATGCAAATACTGCTGCAAATAAAGTGGGGTAACCTTCCCATCAGAAAGCATTGTGTTGAGTCCCGAAAAAAATCTTTCTCCATTAGCCTGCCAGAAATTGCTTTCGGATAAACCTGTTTGGAACGAGAAAAATTAATTGATAACAAAACCTGGCGTAAAACAATAATGGTTGTCTTTACAACAGCAAAAGAATACATGATAGACTTAACAGCCAGTCAACGTATTCTTCCTATTCAAATGTATAGTTATCCAAGAACACAGCGTCAATCAACTATTTAAAGTCAATCGTATAAGCATCGCCACCATCAATAATAAAATTAGTAATTATCCTGTCTGCTGAAATTCCTGCATTTTCTACCAGGAAGGTTTTTATCATTTCGACTTTTTCAACCGCCAATTCCTGCATCCGTTTATCGGCTTTTGGATAGGCTGTGATAGTAATAATGCAGGTTGGGAATTCCTGCAATTTTTTAGCAATAATATTTAGTAAACCCTTGCTATCGTTGCTTAAGGTTGCCTTATTTAATCGTATGCTCGGGTAATCGTTGGGACAATCGCTTTGCGGACTTAGTTTCAATTCTGTTATTGCTTTTGTTATAGCAGTGCAACAGTCCGGCACAGGGCACTTACCTACGCCGTCAGCATCTACCGGTTGACATTCAGTAGGTGTAATTAATTGTTTATCCTTATAATCCGGGACACCATCTGCATCGGTATCTTTTGCAACACCATGTGTGTCCACAGGTGCACCCGCAACCGTGTTTGGTTCCCTGTCCAACTGATCTAGTACGCCATCGCCATCTGCATCATCAAAAACCGGCTTGGGGAGTTTCATGTGTTTTGGTTGGTTAATTTCATTGTAGGCATAATCCAGCGGATTCAACCACCACAAGGGTTCCACGGCCTTAGCGCCCACATTAAAATTTAACCCCAGCGACAGGTAATTATAGGAATCATAATTACTACTTAATGCTGCATCTCCATCAGGATGTACCTGCCATTGCTGACCGTCGAGTAAATCTGTTTTAATAAATGTCTGCCGATCTTCCAATGCAAGGTTTATGCTTTTACTTAAGCGGAACGACATACCAACCAGTAATGTACCGGTAGGCATCAGGGTGTTTTTCCCCAGGCCGCCGCGGCGGTTTTTTTCAGATTCAGCTTCTGTTTCATAGGTGTTATCCATTCCGTCTTTCAATTGCTTTAGAATTGTTTTACGTTTGCTATAATCCAGGTTAGCAGTCCTGTTATCTGCGGTAACTTTATTAAAAAGAGCAGTATAATTATTTCCTTGAGCATCCAGTGCGTTTACCATTACATGGTAGGCGGTAAAGCCAAGTCCTGCTCCGCCATACAGGGTGAATCCTGTTTTTTGTTTGTGAAAGCGCATGTTGTTGATGGTAATGATTCCCTGCAAGGAAAGATCCTGGATATGGGTTTTATAATTATAATATACGGATTGTGCATTGCCCCCATTGAGTGTAGGGCTTAAAGGAACTACTCTGCCATTGGTATTCATTACTCCTGCATTGTATCCCTTGCCCGAAGGGAGGTTACCATTTATACCGGGGATATCCCTGTCCAGCCAGGCGCTGTTTTTTTGATTCACCAGTGCCGGCTGCCACATTAATCCTTTGGCAGTTCCATTTAAATACTGCAATCTGAGTGAAAAAAGATAACCCAGCGATTTTCTTACATGTGCTGCAAACCCAAAAGTAGGAGCAACTACGGGAACATCACTACTCACCAGCATGGTACCAAAAGAAGCACCTATCTCCCACTGGTTACGGGGCTTGGCAGGAAAACTATATGTATTGTTCCAGAATTCATTTTGTTGCTTCATTTGCTTAGCAGGGATTACAGATGAATCCGCTATTCCGCCAGTAATTACCTGAGCTTGAGATGGAGCATTAAAACAAAAAAATACGGTTATAAATAAGTAAACACTAAGGTTTTTGTACCTCATATATGGTGAGTTTTTGGTATGCTGTGGTTGGTTGATTGGTAAACAAGTTCAATGTTGGTAAAAATATGAAACAAATATAACTTTTTTTAACAGTCATTTCAACTTGAAATGTGTTTGATACTATAGATGGCTTTCGAGGCCGCAAATTACCTTAATCAATTCAAATGTATGACCGCCGTATCGATAATTTTTTATTTACAATAAATAAAAATTGATTTTAATCGTTAAAAAAAATCATAGAATAGATAACTGAAACCTCACAATCTTAACCTTATCAGGGAGGAGAACACGCAAGGAAAAATTATTATTTTTCTAAAAATCCGGTTGAAACACCTGTATTTTATTTTTGTTGATTCGGGGAATTCGTAGCAACAACAACTCTATTGTCCGTTAGCTTGTATACATCACCGGTATTGGGACAGGTATACCTACCCTCACCAGTTAGTGGCAACTGCATGCGTTCCCCGAATTTCGTCATCCAGCCAATTTGTTGAGCAGGCACCCCCACATACAATGCAAAGGGCCGAACATCTTCGTTGACCAAGGCGCCAGCACCAATAAAAGCATATTCTCCAATTGTAATGCCACTTACAATAGTACAATTGGCGCCTAATGTGGCACCTCTTTTTACCAGGGTATCTTTATATTCCTGCTTTCTTTCAATAAAAGCCCTTGGGTTGTAAACGTTGGTAAAAACCATTGCCGGTCCACAAAACACATCGTCCTCGATTGTCACGTTATCATAAACCGAAACATTGTTTTGAATTTTAACACCGTTGCCGATGATAACGTTGTTAGCTACAAAAACATTTTGACCTAACACACAGGATGAGCCGATAACGGCTCCTGCACTTACATGCACCCAATGCCAGATGCTGGTGCCATCACCAATGGTTGCACCGGGATCGATAATGGCTGTTTCATGTTGGTAAAAACTCATATTGTACATTAAAGATTAAATCTAAAACTATTTTGTTTGGTACTTACTGATAGTGGCAATAAATAATAAAAAAA
>JANPNY010000171.1:0-2180 GCA_031427745.1 Chitinophagaceae bacterium
GACGTCGTACAGGAAACGCTCCTCGCCGCGCTTGAAGGCCGTGCGCGCTTTTCCGGTCGGGTTTTTAATAGTACCAATGCCCACATCGTCAGCAACAGTCAGTCTTGGCTCAATCATCAGCCTGTACGGGTTAGCAGGTGAGAAATCATGCCAAATAGTGCTATTAGGATTAGTAACAAAAAAAGTATTGGTTCTTACTGGGTTTTCAGACTGAGCCGCAAATTGCACATTGATAAGGCCGGTTTGCCTTACACCTATAAATAATGTATCAGTTAATGGTATCGCCGGGCTGATGGGTAATGTAACAAGGCCCGTTGTACTGGTTTGTTGCAACGATTCCCATAATAACGCTCCTGGTAAACCAGTGCCCGATTTATCCCATACACCTATTTTAAATGGCTGCCCGCCCGTTACAAAATATACTCCCACCTGGTTAATGCTGGTAGGGACTGCAGTTACTACCTTAACAGCAAAATCAATGGAACCGCCATTGTATCCAACGGAATTGGTTGAAATATTACCGTAAGCATAATTATAAGAGTTGTTGGTTATTTCCTGTGCTACAGACCTGGTGTTATCAGCCGGAAAATCATCGGCCGGCATAGAAACGTTTACGGTATTATTTCCAACTACTGTAGGGGTAAAGGGAGCGAAAGTAACTACAGCGGATGCTCCTGGTGCCAACGAAGCGATCGTCTGCATGTTATTAAAACTGTTAGCTCCCGAAACATTTAATGTTACATTCAGGTTGTTAATGGTACCACTACCATTGTTAATGATATTGGCTGAAACTACCTGTGGCACTGCAAATGGAATTGGTAATTTGCCCATAGTGTAAACCTGCGTTATCGCCGCATCGTTGGTATTAATATGTCTTAATTGTATTTGTGGTCGGAATGCTGAGGCTGTTAAACTAGTGGTACCTGATACGGGTAGTCCGGCAGAATTGATTCTTCTACACGTTAAAGCATTGGCATCGGTGTTATTCCCTTTGGCGCAGAAAAAATTGTAAGAGCCATGGTTTACTCCGTCAAAACGCTCAATCAATATCTGTAAATTATTTCCCGCCGTTCTTACAAAAGGAGTAGTTAAATCAACACCAGCCCACCCAAGTGCGCTGGCGGTGTAGGAGCCATTAAAAACAAGTGTGTAACCGGCAGTATTATATACACCAGTTGTAAAAGTAGTGGTACCTGGTGGTACTTCTTTTAGGTAGATTTTATAATTATTGGCTGTGGTAAGACTACCAAGAGCGAACACATTAAAATCTATATGATTAATTGCTGTTGCCGCAGTAGTGAAATTAGCTGCCCCAACTTCAGTTTCGGTATATATACTTTCCAGTACATGATAGTTATTATTGCCAATTATAATATTCACTGAATTGCTGGGATTGGCAGTTATTTGTACCGTTTGTGCAGTGGCTGAAATGTTGATTAAAAGGATACTTAAGAAAAGGGAAAATTTGTTTTTGAGGGGTAAAAATTTTTTCATTTGTTTAGATTTAATACTGAAAGTTACTGTCTTTTTTACTGAATTTGCCAATTGCCATATTAAGAAATAATAACACCACAACATTTGTTTAAGGTATTTATTGTGTAGAATATGTTATTTATTTGCTTTGTGGTATGGTTTTACGGATAAAAAATAAAAGTTATGGCAGATATTCTTAATAATTCAATTCCCAATCAACTCATTAATGAAACAAGCCCCTACTTGTTACAACATGCCTACAATCCTGTAAACTGGTATCCATGGGGTGCAGAGGCATTGAAAAAAGCGGCTGTGGAAGATAAAGTTATATTGGTAAGCATTGGCTATTCGGCCTGTCATTGGTGCCACGTTATGGAAAGAGAGAGTTTTGAAGACATTGCAACTGCTGCCATAATGAATGAACATTTTATAAACATTAAAATAGACCGGGAAGAAAGACCTGATCTTGACCATATTTATATGGACGCTGTTCAAGCCATCTCCGGCAGCGGGGGATGGCCACTCAATGTTTTTTTAACACCCGAGGCCAAACCCTTTTTTGGCGGCACTTACTTTCCCCCGGTAAAAGCCTTCAACCGATCAAGCTTTACCGATGTACTTCAGGGCATAGCAGTCGCCTGGAAAGAAAGAAAGCACGAAATAATTGCACAAGCAGAAAACCTTACAGATCATATTAATAAATCAGG
>JANPNY010000172.1:0-4115 GCA_031427745.1 Chitinophagaceae bacterium
AAAATGAATACTAAGCGGAATATTTTTGCAGGACGCGCCTTTCAAAAAAGCGCCAAAGGGCCCCCTAACATGCAACTCAACGTTCCTGTTGTTCCAGTGTCTGCTTTGGGCGAGATTGGTGTAGAGCTGGAGATGGAAGGCAGAAACTTTAAGCGAGGCCGAGAGTTTGCTGAAGCAACCCAGACTAAGACAGGCAAACAGTGGACAATCAATTTGCCCAAAAGCAATGTGCTGCAGTTTTCGTTAAGCGATGGAACAAAAATTTCTGCAAGGCCCAGCGGTACAGAACCCAAAATAAAATTCTATTTTAGTGTGAATACAAAGCTTGAATCTGCCGCAGCTTTTGAAGCAACCGATAAAATGCTTGAAGATAAAATTGCAAGAATGGTGAGTGATATGAAATTGCAGTAGTCGGTAGGAAATTTATTATTCTTTTAAAATGTCAGGAGCAAAGTCCTGACATTTTTTATTTTATCTTGCAACCAGCTTATGAGAAAATACGAAGATACCTACAGGCATAAAGGCTTGCGAAAAAAACTAATAGATGTTTTACGGGAAAAAGGAATTACCGACGAACAGGTGTTGGGTGCTATCAACAGTATACCCCGGCATTTTTTTTTAGATAGTGCTTTTGATGAAATTGCCTACGAAGACAGGGCTTTCCCCATCAGCGAGGGACAGACTATTTCCCAGCCCTACACCGTGGCCTATCAAACCCAGTTATTGCAATTAAAACCATTTGATAAAGTGCTGGAGATTGGCACGGGAAGTATGTACCAGGCAGCCGTACTGGCGGAAATGGGCGCAAAAGTTTTTACCATCGAAAGGCAAAAAGTATTGTTTGAAAAAAGTAAGCAATACCTGTTTAAACACAAGCATACCAACCTTAAATTTTTTTATGGAGATGGTTATGAGGGGCTGCCAACATTTGCTCCTTTTGATAAAGTGCTGATAACAGCAGCAGCTCCTTTTGTACCACCCAAATTGATTGAACAACTAAAGTCCGGAGGTAAAATGGTGATACCGTTGGATGAAGGTCAGCACCAGCGCATGCTGCGGATAACCAAAAACGCCGATGGCACTACCACTGAAGAGGCATTTAAAAATTTTTCTTTTGTACCTATGTTAGCTGGTAGAAATGGATAGGGTTGAGGGAAAAGTAAAAAGGAAAAAGTAAAAAGGCAAAAGGCGAAAGTAAAAAGTAAAAAGGCAAAAGGAAAAAATCAAACATTCGCCATCGAACATCAAGAATCAAATATCAGACATCAGACATCAGACATCAAACATCAAAAAGATGCGTTTTTTTTCAAAGATTGTTTTTATTTGTAACTGCTGCTTTATTGCGGCTGTTATATTGCGCTTTGTAGAAAATGCCAATAAAAAGAAGGGTAATTTTAATGGTAACATTATTTTGCAGCCCTTAGAAAGCACGCTCGTTGTTTTGGGATATGGCGCCATTTTTATAAATTTAGTGTTCAACCTTTTTGTGCTGGTGATGTTATCTCAGAAAAAAGATTTAAAAATTCCCAGGTGGTTAATGTGGACTAGTTTTATTTTTTTAATTATCCAGATATATTATTTCTTCTTTAGCAATTATTAAATGGTAAACACTTTATTAAAAGACAGACCAACAAAAATGTTTGTAATTTTTACTGCATTTTTTGTAGCAAATGCGCTGATAGCCGAATGCATTGGCGGTAAAATATTCTCATTGGAAAAACTGTTAGGGCTAATGCCTTTCAATTTTACGCTATTCGGACAAAAAGGCCTTTCCTTTAACCTTACTTGTGGAGTATTGCTTTGGCCGTTGGAGTTTGTGATGACAGATATTGTAAATGAATACTACGGGCCAAAGGCTGTTCGCAGAATTTCCTATACCGCTGTTGCCTTAATACTGTACGGATTTGTCATGTTTTATTTTGCCATGGGCGTACCTCCTGCCGACTTTTGGTACAGCACCGGGGTACAGGATGGTATACCTGATATGAGCAAAGCATTCAATGGAGTTTTTGGGCAAGGCATGTGGATTATTGCCGGGAGCATTACCGCATTTTTGGTTAGCCAGATTGTGGATGTAACCGTATTTCATAAAATAAAAAAATACACCGGCGAAAAAAAAATATGGCTAAGGGCTACAGGCTCTACTCTAATTTCTCAACTGGTGGATAGTTTTATTGTATTGTTCATTGCGTTTAAAATTGGCAAAGGGTGGACATGGCAGTTGGTTCTTGCCATCTGCCTGGTAAATTATGCTTATAAATTTACGATGGCAATTCTGCTTACGCCTTTGATTTATTTTGTAGAAAAAAGAATTGAAAAATACCTTGGGCACGAGACTGCTTATAAAATGAAACGGTCTGCAATGGGTTTCGAAAATGAATAAACAGCAGCTCAGCTTGCGGGCAAAAAATTATTTAGTGGCATCATTTATTTCTATCCAATAACCATCAGGATCTTTAAAATAAATTTGTTGAACAGCATCTACCCGTAGGGTGACACCCTTTTTATCTCCTGCCCAGTTTTCATATTCCTGGTTGTTTTTATCCAGCAGGGCAATAAAGCTTTTTAGTGATGAAACAGAAAAGCAAAGGTGGCTATTTTTGTCATGTGCTGTTGCGGCAGCTGCTCCTTCAATCAGGTGCAAGTGGCTTTTGGGGCCTATACTAAACCAGGTATGCTTTCCATCATGAAAGGGTTCCGGAATAGTATCTAATTGAACAATTTGCTGATAAAACGCTGTACTTGTTTGCAGGTTGGTAACATACAATGCAATGTGGTTAAGTGTAGGCGAAAGGCGTACTTTATTTTCTACAGCCTGCGATTTAAGGCTATAACTGCAAAAAATAAAACAAATACATATTAATGAACAACAGGTAATTTTTTTCATAACAATCCCGGCTTTTTTTGATAGAAATATTTTGATGAAAGTAATGCTAATATTTTAAAAAGCTCCCGAATTAAAAGACATGCCCTAAAAAATCAAACAACCTTTCAACTGCTTTAGTGTTTTACATTTGCATAGAAACCAATTGTATGGCATATCAATCATTAGAAGCATGTTTACTTCACCTGGAAAGTAAGGGACAACTGATACGTGTAAAAGAGGAAGTAGATCCTTATTTGCAAATGGCGGCTATCCATATAAAAGTTCACGAAGCCGGCGGGCCTGCCTTGTTATTTGAAAACGTAAAAGGCAGCAGGTTTAGGGCGGCGTCTAATATTTTTGGTACGCTGGACAGAAGTAAATTTATTTTTAAAGACACCCTAAAGCAGGTACAGCAATTAATTGAACTAAAGAATGATCCTGTAAAAGCAATCAAGCATCCCATCAATAATTTTGCAACCGGCGTTGCAGCGCTAAAAGCACTACCATTAAAAAATCCTTTAACAAGGCCGGTAATGTTCCAGGAAATAAAAATCAGCGAAATACCCCAAATACATCATTGGCCAATGGATGGCGGTGCTTTTGTAACATTGCCACAAGTGTACACAGAAGATATGGATAAGCCCGGCATAATGAATGCCAACCTGGGCATGTATCGCATTCAATTATCCGGAAATGAGTATGAGCCTGATAAAGAAATTGGCCTGCATTACCAGTTGCACCGGGGTATTGGTGTTCACCAGACAAAGGCGAATAAAAAGGGACTGCCACTAAAAGTTTCTGTGTTTGCAGGCGGGCCTCCATCACACAGCGTTGCAGCCGTAATGCCGCTGCCAGAAGGTATCAGCGAAATGACATTTGCGGGCGTGCTGGGTGGCAGGCGTTTTAGGTATTGTTATGTAGATGGGTATGGTATCAGCACCGATGCTGATTTTGTAATTACAGGAGAAGTTTATCCCGGAGAGAATAAACCCGAAGGACCTTTTGGCGATCATCTGGGTTATTACAGTCTGAGGCATGATTTTCCTTTGATGAAAGTGCATAAGGTTTTTGCAAAGAAAAATGCCATCTGGCCTTTTACCGTTGTTGGCCGTCCGCCGCAGGAGGATACCAGCTTTGGCCAACTGATTCACGAACTTACCGGCGCTGCCATTCCACAGGAAATCCCCGGCTTGCAGGAAGTGCATGCCGTTGATGCGGCAGGTGTGCATCCTTTGCTGCTAGCCATCGG
>JANPNY010000173.1:0-2264 GCA_031427745.1 Chitinophagaceae bacterium
AAACCCGGTATCAACTGGGTTTGTAAGTGATTGTTGGCATTGGCTTTATAGCAGTGCGATGGATTATCACACAGATAAAAAAAGAGCTGCTGGATATTATTATATTGGATGGCTTCTGATTTGTGAAAATTAGTAACAAAGTGACACAGGGTTGGAGCCCTGCGCCTGATGGGATATTAAAAAATCCCAGCCACGCTGGCCGGGATTTAAGTAGCAGGTAAATACAACTTTTAAGCCGCTTTGGTTAATGAACGCTGCATAACAAACTGCGCCACTTCTGTACTATACACCGTTTGCCCGTTACTGCCTACTGCGGCAACTCTAAACCAGTATTTTTTACCTTCTTCCAACCCGGTAAACTCGTATTTAATCCGGGTGTCAGCTACGGTAATCCATTCTGTTTGCTCGTTAATCGGGTCTGGCGCTGTCTGGTATAAATAGCTAATGGCACCTTTATCCGTTTGTACTTTTACAATCATGCTGCCTGCATTTAGCCCCTGTAGTACAGCAGCTATAACTGGTTGACCAATGTACACTGGTTCCCTGTCTTTAGCAAGCTTAAAGTTACTGCTGGCAAGCATTACAGGGTCGCCGTTACAAACGGAGTTTACGTAATTGGCCTGGCTCCGCAGCTTAGTAACAATGTTTAGCTTGCCGGCATTTTTAACAGCCACCGCATTGCGGCTTCCTGTTTTGGCCTCCGTCAGCGCATCATCGTAGGCATCCAATGCCAGCAAAAAGGCGGGCATGTTCGGAATTGGGTTGGGGAAATTAACATTCCCGTTCATGGCAGAATAAATGCTTCGGCCAAAGGCCAGCAATTCTGCATCACGCAATTCTGCGTAATTAACAATTGGTTTTTTCATAAAAATAAGTTTGATTAAAAAATAAATTCCAGAATGTATAACGCTTTTACTTTTTATTGTAGTATCAAGGTTACTTGCCAGGATTGGCTTTCAGAGCAATATTAATGTTTAGCCATTATTACATTATCTATTAAAAATAATGAACATAAAATGCTGGAATAAAATATATTATCAAAAATGTATTTGATTGAAGCTGTAATAAAAAACGCTTCAGAAACGAATTAAAATTTTTTAAAAATTGAGGAGTAATGCAGGTGATTTACGTAAAAATACTAACCCATACCTTAACTAAGCTACGGGCATACCCTAATGAAGGAACGGCCATACCTTAGCAAGGGTACGGGCCCTGCTTAATAAATAAACGCCTTTACTTTAATAAATAAACGGGCATACCTTAATAACGGTGCAGGCATAACCTGGTTAAGATATGGGCACACCCAATTGATGGTTAAGGCATCCTTTAAGGAAAGAAAGGGCGTACAGTGGTAAAGTAATGGGCATACTTTAGTGAAGGTATGGGCATACCATAATTAAGGAATGGGTATAATTTAATAAAGGTACGGGTACCAGTATAGGAAGCTGTGGGCGTTTGGTAGTAAATATTGCCAGTTAATTGGGTAAAATTGTTGTAGAAAATTAGATAAATCAGCACCTGGTTCATTTGTTTTTAATAGATTCTTTCAATTAATTGGCTATGCCTGCTTATATAAACCCGCTGTAATACCAAATACAGTTAAAAAAAAGTTGACAGATATGCGAAATATAATAAAAACTACCTGTGGAAAATACGGTAATAGTGAGGTTTTTTTGAGTACTAATACTCAATTTAATTTAATTAATTAGAGGCATTAAAAGGCAATACAATCAAGTACTGTCAATCGTTTGATATGTTTACTTAAGGGCTATATCTGTTGTGAGGCATTTTTTTTATTGATAAATGATGCTATATTTATCATGTAATCATCTCCGGTTAGTTATACTTCCAAGACTTCCTCCCCAATTTTAAAATTTATCAGCATTATTAGTTAATCTCTTTTTAAAAGGGTGATTAATGCTGTATCAAATAATATTATAAATTGTAGTACAACAATATGTTTAAACTACTGCCAATTTTGTTTTTGTATGTACAGATTTTTACTATAAAAGCCGTTGCACAAGATGCAGACAGTACGCTAAATGCATTGCAGCAAATACCCACCAGGTATATAAATACAATTGATAGTAAAATAGACAAATACAGCAGTCGTATTACCACCAAAACCACCAAAGCACTTACCAAGCTCAGCCGTTGGGAAAACAAAATAAAAAGCCTGCTGGAAAAGGCAAGCCCACAAACAGCAGCCCAATTATTTGCACCCGGCCAGCCAACTTTTACTTCGCTGCTACAGCAAATACAAC
>JANPNY010000174.1:0-9387 GCA_031427745.1 Chitinophagaceae bacterium
GTGGATGGTTCCACCACTCACAAAAAGCTTTTTGCCCAGCTCCGCATAAGACACTTCTGCGGTCTCCATCATTTCATGAATAATCTGCAGGTCTAATTTGTCGAGATTCAATTTCGCAGCCATATGGGGATTTATTTTAAAATATTTTCAAATATAGGGACTATATTTTGATAGATTTTAATTAAAACAAAAAAACCAACTGATGGTTTAATTTTTTATTATCGTTGAATTAAGTGCTTATTGTGCCGCACTAAAAGGGAATAGTGATTGAATTATTCTTTAATGGCCAAAGCAATTTTAGAATCTGCAGTTCCATAATACAGGAGCCATTTGTTGTTAAAGTAAACCATCCCTTCTACAAAACATACTTCATTTACCTCACCTTTTTTTTCATATTGTTTATCCGGCTTAATAAAGGAACTGTTTGTTCTTTGCAGCAGTTTATACGGTTTGTTTTTATCAAACAGAGCCTGGCCTGCGCTGTAGGTAAATTTGGGTAAGCTGCTATCATTAAAGTTTGCTGCATTGCTTCCATTATAAATTAAAAGGATACCCTCTTTTTGCAACAATGCAAATGGCCCGGGCTCCACCAACCGGCTGTCGAAATAGCCCATTCTTGGATGTAACACACTAATCATTTTTTGTGACTCTTCATCTTCTGTAACAGTCCAATGCAACAAATCATCAGAGGTAGCAATAAATAAATTGGTATCGCCAAAATACATCCAGTACCTGCCATTAATTTTTGTCGCCACAAGTTTATCTCCTCTTTTTTCAACAACAATAGCCCCGGATTTTGACCACGTGTTTTTGTATTTTTCGCTGCTAAACACCAGCCCCTGTTTTGTCCAATGTTGTAAGTCGGTTGATGTGGCAACACATAATCTTGCCGTTTTTCCATCATAAGCTGTGTAGGTTAAAATGTACAAGCCCTTGTCGCTTTCCACCACACGTGGATCTTCCACACCTCCGTTCCATTCATATTTTTTCATGCTGTCTTCTGCCGGAAATAATACCGGTTCGGGCAGTTTTGTAAAATGAAGTCCGTCATTGCTTACAGCAAGGCCAATTCTTGATGTCATGGCACTATCCTGGCTTCTGTACAGCAAATAAACTTTACCATCCTTTACAACGGCAGCCGGATTCAGTACATTTTTTTCGCTCCAGAACACAGATTTATGGGTGATAGGGCAGATAAAATTCTCTTTGCCGGATGGCGTAAGAATTGGGTTAAGGCTGTCCACTTTTTTAAAATTGTTTAAAGCCCAGCTTATGGCAGGCCTTTCTTCCGTCGCTATTTCGGGCATGTTTGAGCCGCAGGATGACAAAATAATCGATGAAAGGACAATAATATATTTCATATAGCTGACTGTATTTTAATGTGTCTTACCAGTAATGGTCAACAATATACCGCTGTTTTTTCTGCCGCCAATTTTGCAGTTTCGATTATAGTTATACTGTTGGTATTTTTAAGCAAGTGTTTCAGGTGCCATGGTTAAACCCTTTTACAAATATTCACTACTTATTTATTGCAGATATGCAGCTGATGTGCGTAACTTTAAGGAGTTCTGCCAAAGCTTTTTCAAGTTAATTAACCAATCATACATGAAACCAACTATCACCATTGAATATTGCCCCAAATGCCACTGGCTGCTAAGGGCAGCATATATGGCACAGGAATTTTTAACCACATTTGAAAATGAGCTGAAGGCAATATCGCTGCAGCCGGCAGAAATAAGTGGTGAATACCGCATCTGCATTGGCGAAAAAATTATTTTCGACAGAAAAGAATATGGTGGATTTCCAGAAATAAAGGAATTAAAACAACGGATAAGAGATGTAGTAAGCCCCGGTAAAAGCCTGGGACATACAGATACAAAACCACACCATCATACCAATTAAAATACACCAATGCTGGGTATTATATTATGTGGCGGACAAAGCCTGCGGATGGGCAGTGATAAAGGCTTGCTAAAGCTGCAATCCATTACATGGGCGCAAAATGCCATGAATAAAATGACTGTATTAAATATCCCTGTAAAAATATCTGTAAATAAGCAACAGTACCCTCAATACGCAGCAATATTTTCACCAGATGATTTAATTGCAGATAATGAAATGCTGGAGTTTAAAGGCCCTCTGTTAGGATTATTAAGTTGTCATTTTTCTTTTACTTCGGAGGACTTATTTGTACTTGCCTGTGATATGCCACTGATGGATACCATGCTGCTGAAAGAACTTTTTAACTTGTATAAACATCAGCCTTATGCTGATGCGTATGTGTTTACCAATGAAGGAGAAAGAGAACCTTTGTGCGGCATTTATACAGCAACAGGTTTAGCATCTGTTGCTAGCTTATTAAAAAACGGCCAGCTAACAAAACACAGCATGAAATTTATGCTGGATAATTTAAATGTAAGCAGCACCGAAGCAAATGAAACACAAAAAAAATGCTTCACAAATTTTAATGCACACACACAAGTAAATGCACGCCTGCCCGGCGGGCTGGGTTTATAATCCCAGGGCTGATTTTGTTATTTTCCTAAAATTTTCTTTTCCTGTTTCGCAAACAGGGCAAACATAATCTGCTGGTAATTTTTCAAACGGTGTGCTTGCAGGTATATTTTTATCTGGCTCACCAATCAGCTCGTTATATATTGTTTTACAATTGCTGCATTGATAAACATATTCTGTTGTCGTTTTTTCAGCAACGGAGAGTGGTGGCATGATAACTGTTGCTGTTTTTTTGATGATACCAGCCCTGTAATTATAATATTTTAATACACTTCTGCGTAACTGTTCGGGTAATACAAATAAAGGATTACTGCTGCTGAAAACCTCTTCAGTTCTTTCGTTGGGGTTAAAATCTTTTGCACATAAAATGTCATACACCTTAAATAGTTTGATACCAGCAATATCTATGAGGTATCTTCTTCTTACAAGGATGCTGCTGAATATTTCACTACGTTTTCTTGTCTTTACACCAATGCAGATACCAAAAGTTCTGGTATCATCCATGCTTAAATTTTTTACCAGGTAATTTTTAAGTGCAAGCCCCTCTGCTGAATTATCTTCCACCTGAAAATTTAATTCATTGGCTGCATGCCGCATGTTAATTTGAAATTTTTCCAGCAAGAGGTTCCAGCTTGTCTTGTCTTTTTCTTCAATCCCTTTAATCATGATTGTTTTCCATGCTGTGCAGCAAAGCTGGCCCAGTTTAGTATCTGAACACAACTGGCAAATGCCTTTTAGAAAATCAACACTGAACAATTCATCCCGCCGGTAAATGCCCAGCCAGTATTTATTATCATAACGATTAAGCCCTTCATAATAAGGTAAATTAAAAGCTGGCAACTCTACTGTTTTTTCAGCAGGTTTGATATTCAGATCCTCAGTTGCCAAAGCTGAAAATAACTGGTTACCATCTGCATTTGGATTATCCATATATACTGATGGATTGAGTGTAATGATTTGCTCAATTGCTTTAGTTATTTTGGGGATGTCATTGGTATAACATAACTGGTTCCATTCGTAAATAATATTTGTTTTTGGAAAGCGTATAATTAAATACCAGTAATGCTGCGATTGCGGAGCAGCTACCCAATTAATATTACCGGTAAGCATTGGGGTAAAACTCTGGTTGCTATCGCAGATATTTACTTTTAAAGTGGGCTTGTAATCAATGGCATCAAAAATATCTTTGTACACCCCTTCGCTGAGCCAGGTATTCCGTATAAAAACTTCCTCGGCAGGGAAGGAGCTGATAATATTGGGAAACCGGGTACTATCTATTTCGTACCCGATATTTAATCTTTCCAGTTCCGCTGTAAACCCCGGAACATTATAGCTTTCCATATCCACCAGTAATTGCTGGCGTAAACCAAAGCGTACATACAATATTTTTATTTTTTGTACTGCCAGCAGTATATTATTTAAATTACCGGGAGAAATAATCCCACCACGAAAGTTGATGAAAATAGTGTTAGGCATAATCGTTTGTTTACATCAAAGTAAGTTAAACTCTTTAATAGCTTTGGGGAAATTTTTATTTTCATGGCCCGGCTTGCACAGCTTCAGCAATGCAAACCGCTGCAGGCTGGTAAGTGTTCCCCATTTTTCCTGCGTGAGGATAAGATTAAATTCTTTTGCTTTTTGATCAAGCATTACAGGAATGTTTTGCAAATTTGCCCAATCTGGCTTTGATGCAACTGCAAGTGCTGTTGCCTTGCTATTGGTATATTTTTCTACTAACTGGCTGAGATGGCTGTAGTACAAAAACAGTTCTTCTTCAGTTGCCGCAGGCATTACTGCTAATTCAATTCTTTCTTCCGTTTTAAATTTACTCCACTCAGCCAGTTTCAATTTTATTCCGGCAGCATCCATTTTAAAACGGACAATCATTGGGATACAACGCACATTTTTTTCAATAAAGTCTTCTTCAAAATTAAAATATTCTATCCCCGGCAGTTCCCTGAATTCTGAAACAAATAATTCATTTTTCATACAAATACTTTTTTCTAATGCAACCTATGGATCCTTTTTAGGAATAATTCTGTAACCAGTATTTTGGTGCAAATTGCTGGCTTGTATACAATGCCTGATGGTTTCTAAAATAGCTTATTTAAACCCAGCTTCCATTGCACTCTTTGCAATAAAGCTAAAATTAATTTTAAGAAGCCATCACCACAATATTATTTTGCGTAGATTTTCTTTTTTTGCACATTTACATAATTGTCTAAAATAGCTTTTATCTCTGGCCGGCAACTGCCGCAGCCCATGCCTGCCCCTGTTAACTGGCACAATTGTAAATGGTCTTTGCAGCCATCTTTTATTTTGCTAACTAAATTTCCTTCGCCAACATTATTACAACTGCATACCAATTTACCAATTATTGGTTCAGCAGTTTTACCGCTGCGTAACAGTTGCATACGCTTTTCGCTCAGCTCCAGTTTGTTTTCTATTAAATCTTTGTATTCTAAAAATTCACTTTTATCGCCAATTAAAATAGCACCTACCAATTTATCATTGTGTACGATGCATTTTTTGTAATAACGTTTAGCCCTGTCAAGAAAAATAATTTCTTCGTAAGTGGGATCATTGTTGGGTATTTCTGCAACACCCAGCGAGCACAAATCGGTGCCATGCATTTTTAAAATATTCATTAGTAAACTGCCACTGTAATATTTTGAAATGTCGCCGCATAAAAATCGGGCAACAATTTCGGCCTGCTGTTCTGCTGCTGCTGTAATGCCATACAAAAACCCTTTGAACTCTGCAATTTCCCCGATGGCAAATATATCTTTTTCTCCGGTTCGTAAATACTCATCCACCATTACCCCTCTTTTACATTCAATGCCCGCTTCTTTTGCCAATTCGATATTGGGCACTGTACCAATAGCAATTACCATTGCATGGCAGTGTATCAGCAGTCCACTTTTTAATCGTACACCAGAAATATTTTTCTCACCCAGCAAACGATCAATTTCATCGTTGTAAAAAATTTCTATGCCTTTACTGATTAATTCTTCATGCAGGAGTTGGCTGCCCAATGGGTCCAACTGCCGGTCCATTAAACGGGATATACGTTGTATGATGGTTACTTTTACTCCCACCTGCACCAGTGAAGCAGCCAGCTCAATACCCAGTAATCCACCACCTACAATAACAACTTTGCCTTTTGCTGCATCCACATGATTTTTAAAATCATCTGCGTCTGTACGGCTCCGCATGGTGAATATGCCTTTGAGCAATGGGACATCTTTTAACATGAAAGCTCTGCTGCCAGTGGCTAACAGCAATACATCATAAAAATGTGTAACACCATTGCTATCGGTAACTGTTTTATTTTCTTTGTCAATCTTTTCGATGGTTACGCCACGATGCAATTTTATCCTGTAATCTATCTCCTCATCATCACTCATTTTTATCAAATTATGCCAGGGTAATACACCGCTGATATAATCGGGCAGCAACACTCTGTTATAAAACGGAAATTTTTCCCTGCTAAAAATTTCAATATCATCTTCCGTATTGAGTGACCGGTAACTTTTTACAAATCCGCAGGCACCTGCACCTGCGCCTACTACTATTATTTTTTGTTTTGCTTTTTTGTACAAATGCACCTGTACAGCGCTGAATTTAAAATCGGGTTCTTTACTTTTTGGGTCAACTAAATTATTGGTCAAATTGTTGGCCCTGTTGAGATCACTATTTAAAATTTTGCCCCAGTGCATGGGTAAAAAAACCAGGCCGGGTTTTATGTCTTCAGAAAATTTTGCTTTAACCCGAACATTGCCACGCTGGTTAAATATTTCTATAACATCGTTGTTGTTGATTTTTCTTTTTGCGGCGTCAGCAGGATTAATTTCTAAAAAAGATTCACGGATGTGCTGGTTGAGTTTATTAACTTTCCCGGTTTTACTCATGGTATGCCACTGATCCCGTATGCGGCCGGTGGTGAGTATCAGCGGATGTTCGGGAGTTAATTCTTCTGAATTATTTTCATCACTAAAAGAATGGATGTTGGCTTTTTTATCCGACGTAAAAAATTTATGATCTTCAAATAATCTTGGCGTGCCAAAATTTTCTGAATCGCCTTTTGCCTTTTGCCTTTTGCCTTCAATTTTTTTATAAGGCCATTGCACTGCTCTTTTCTCTTTTAAAATTTCATAACTCAATCCACTAATATCAATATTGGTACCTTCTGTTAACGCAGCATGTTCTGCATATATTTCCGAAGCGTCTTTGTAATCAAAACCATTGTAGCCCATCTTTTTTGCAAAGCGGCAAATGATTTCCGAATCGGGTAATGCTTCGCCGGGTGCATCAACAATTTTATTTAATAAAGAAATGTAGCGGCCCGCATTGGTCATAGTGCCTTCTTTTTCTGCCCAGGAGGCTGCAGGTAAAACCACATCTGCATATTGCAGGGTTTCCACTTTATTGCTTACATCCTGCACTACTACAAATTTAGCTTTCTTTAAACCTGCTTCTGCAACCCGAACATCGGGCAGGCTGGTTAAAGGATTGGTGCATAAAATCCAGATGGCTTTAAGTTTACCATCATTTAATGCATCAAACATTTCCGTAGCAGTTAATCCTGGTTTTGGTTTGATTGTACCTAATGGTATCTGCCAGAATTTTTCCACTTCGTTTCGGTGGGTTTCATTTAATAAATCACGGTGAGCTGGTAATAAATTACTTAAGCCTCCTACTTCTCTTCCGCCCATTGCATTTGGCTGGCCTGTTAATGAAAAGGGCCCTGCACCTGGCTTTCCTATCTGTCCTGTTATTAAATTAAGATTAATCAGCGATAGATTTTTATTGGTACCCACCACACTTTGATTCAACCCCATCGTCCACATGGTAATAAAACCTTTGGCATTACCGATGTACAAAGCGGTTAAACGAATATCATTTTCGCTGACACCACAAATGATTGCAGCTTCTTCAATAGTTTTTTCAAAAACAGTTTCCCGGTATTTTGCAAAACCGTTGGTATTATCATTTATAAAATCAAAATCTATTTTTCCTTCTTCAATTAAACATCTTCCTATTGCATGATGCAGCGTAATATCTGTACCGGGGTTTAATTGAAGGTGAATGTTTGCTAAAGAACAGGTTTGTGTTTTTCGTGGGTCGCTTACAATAATTTTTAATTCAGGATTTTTTTCTCTTGCCGCCTCTACCCGGCGCCACAAAATAGGGTGGCACCAGGCAGGATTGGCGCCGGCAACAAAAATACAATCAGCCAATTCTAAATCATCATAACTAACGGGCACACTGTCTTCACCCAAACTCATTTTATAACCTACCACCGCACTGCTCATACATAAGCGGCTGTTGGTATCAATGTTATTGCTGCCAATAAACCCCTTCATCAATTTATTTACAACATAATACTCTTCGGTAAGGCATTGGCCACTTGCATAAAAGGCTACGCTATCTGGTCCGTATTTATTAATGAATGTTTTAAATACTGCGGCAGTTCTTTCTAAAGCCACCTCCCAACTCACTCTTTGGCGAGGCATGTTTTTATTGTACCGCATTTCTGGATATAACAACCTGTCGCTTTGGTCATTTACCGTATGGTGCAGGTTCATGCCTTTGCTGCAGAGCATGCCTTTGTTTACAGGATGACTTTTATCTCCTTCCACCGTAATTCTGTTATGAGCATCTTTGTTTACCACGATGCCACAGCCCACACCACAATAACAGCAGGTGGTAGCCCCCCCGCCCCCCGAAGGGGGGATCAAGGCAAGATCTTTTACATTTTTAGAGTCAATCAAATTTTTGTGTTTTAGTTTTTGTAACCAACAAAAATCCCTGTTTAAACTTTATTGGCGTCCGCCGGTTGGCGAACCACATTTTATTTTATATCATCATTAATTACGTTGTATGTTTATTGCAAAATATTATCAAGATAGTGGTAGCAGAATTTTATGCAGGTACAACAATCAAATCTTTTACATCCAATTTTTTCTGTGCGGTAACAGTTCTAAAAATAAATACTGCCACACCAATACCCAAAATGATATAACCTAATAAAGTAAATGCCGCTGTGTAATCAATAAGGTCTTTTGTTTTCATTACACCATTCTCCATTACTTCTTTTGTAGCATGGGTTGCCTTTGCTTTAAACATAAATGCAATCAGCATGGCACCAATATTTCCACCTGCACCAACAATGCCGGCAACACTACCCACTGCAATCGGGCTGATGAATGGCACTAAGCTGTAAGCGGCGCCATTGGCCATTTTGAGGCTTAAGCCAAAAAAGAACATCATAAAAATAGCCATCCCTATATTACCTGATTTTGCAAACCAGATCAACCCAATACCTTCTAACAATAATAAAACAGACAGCAACATTGTTTTACCATCAAAGCCCCAAACTTTTCCAATCTTATCTGCAACAATACCACCCATTGGACGGGCGAAAATATTTATCCAGCCAAAAATACCTGCAGTCATACCTGCAACTGCTAATGTTGCACCAAAGGAATCCATAAAAAATATCGGTGCAAAATTATCTACCGTAATTTCTACTCCAAAACAGGCGGCATACGCAATAGTCAATATCCAGGTTCGGTAATCTCTTGCTGCAACAAGAAAAGTATTTTTTTTACTATCCACTTTGTATCCGGTTTCTTTATAATTTCCTTCCGGACCATCTTTTGTGTAACGATACACAGAGATATCTTTTGTTGTCGGATTATAGACCGCAAGATTTAACCCATCTTTTTTGTCGAAAATTATACTAGCGCGGACGTCGATCATGAATATCCCTCGGTGTCTGCATTCAACCACCAAAACCCGTCTTGGTCGATTTCTCTCCGGTCATTATCATCCCGCCGCGCTGGTTCGTCGACCGTTCGGTTTCCAAGG
>JANPNY010000175.1:0-14091 GCA_031427745.1 Chitinophagaceae bacterium
AATACAGTAAAAAGTAATTATTATCCTTCCATCGCATTTACAGGCGGCTACATTGCAGCAAATATTCCGGGATTTGTTACCATTACCAATGCAGTTAATATTGGCCTGGGCGTAAAATACGATTTATCATCTTTATGGAAAACCAATACTAAAATTCAACAGGCACAAATAAAAGTGAAGCAATTGCAACTGAATGAAGAGCAATTAAACGATAACATACGCCAGCAAATAAACCAGGCTTACCAGGCTTATTTGGTGAGTGTTAAAAAAATAGACGTGTACGAAAAATCGGTATTGCAGGCAACAGAAAACTACCGGGTTACCAAAAATAAATACGACAATTCTCTTGCTACAACCACAGAGTTGCTGGATGCAGATGTGGCATTGTTGCAAACAAAACTAAGTGTAACCAACTCAAAAGCAGATTCATTTTTGGCTTACAATAAATTATTACAATTAACAGGCTCATTACAATAATCAATCAACTACCAATAATAAAAATTTTACAGTATGGAACAAACAACCCCTCCACCAACACCTCCTAAAAAAAGCAGTAAAGCATTCATAATAGTTTTGGCGTTGCTGCTGGTAGGTGGCGGCTGGTTTGGAATTAGTAAATACAATCATAGTCAACACCACCAGGAAACCGATGATGCACAGATTGAAGCCAACATTAGCCCGGTAATTCCAAGGGTAGCCGGCTATATAAAAGCCGTGTTGGTAAAAGACAATCAGCCCGTAAAAAAGGGGGATACGCTGGTAATATTAGATGACCGGGATCTTGCCTTAAAAGTATTACAGGCCGAGGCGGCGTTAACAACTGCCCATACCAATTTGGCAGTGGCACAGGCTACTACCAATGCCTCTAAAGCAACCATCGCCAGTACACAATCCGGTGTAGGTACTGCCGATGCACAGATTGAATTAGCCAAAATAAATGTTGGGAGAGCTACAAAAGATTACAACCGTTATGAAAATCTTATTAAGGATCATTCTATAACACAACAACAATTTGAACAGGCCGAAGCAGACAAGCAACTAGCAGAAAAACAACTGCAGATATTAGTGTCTCAAAAAAACCAGGTATCGCAACAAACCAATGCGGTTACATCGCAAAGCAATGCAACATCCTCACAAATTGCGGTGGCCAACGCCATCATTAAACAACGGGAAGTGGAAGTTGCCGAAGCAAAACTGAATCTTTCTTATGCAGTAATTGTAGCACAGGAATCGGGAATGGTTTCTAAAGTTACCATCCAGGAAGGCCAGTTTTTACAACCGGGACAAAGTGTATTCAGTATTGTATTGGGCAATGATGTATGGGTGGTTGCCAACTTTAAAGAAACACAGTTTGAAAAAATTCGGATAGGGCAAAAAGTAACGGTACATGCAGATGCATTTCCGGGGCATGATTTTGAGGCTACGTTGACTTCTTTTTCTCCGGCTACAGGATCGAGATTTGCATTGCTGCCTCCGGATAATGCCAGTGGCAATTTTGTAAAAGTGGTGCAGCGTTTACCTGCTAAAATTGAATTTAACAAGGCCAACGATTCAATGGTAAACCAATTAAGGCCGGGGATGAATGTGGCGGTGGATGTGCATTTGTAGCCCCCATCCCCTGAAGGGGTGACAATATTGGGAGCCCCCGTCCCTCCCGAAAAAATCGGGATGTGCCACTGAAGGGTGACAAAATTTGGTAGAAGTGGAGAGTACGATTGATAGGGGAATTTATAAGGGAGTAAGATAATGTGAGCATGGAATAAAAGCTGAATAAAGAGATATTGTAAAAGAGTGCGACGCCTGTGAAGATGATTAGGGCGGTAAAGCCGGGTTCATAAAAAACCATTAAGGAATATTGATTATGCAACAAATGGAATCGTTGGTAGAATATGGTGGCAGACGGGTAATTATTACACTGACCGCTATCATTTGTGCGTTATTGGAAATTGTAGATACCACCATTGTAAATGTGGCGCTTAACGACATGCGTGGCACACTGGGCGCAACGCTAACGGAAGTAGGCTGGGTAATTACTGCTTATGCCATTGGTAACGTAATTATTGTACCGATGACGAGCTGGCTATCGGTGCAGTTTGGCCGCAGAAATTACTTTGCTGCATCGATTATTCTTTTTACCATTTGTTCTTTTTTGTGCGGTAATGCAACGGACATTTGGGAGCTGGTGTTGTTTAGGTTTTTACAGGGCATTGGCGGCGGCGCATTGCTGGTAACTTCCCAAACAATTATTACAGAAAGCTACCCTGTAAATAAGCGTAGTATGGCACAAGCTATTTATGGTTTGGGAGTTATTATTGGTCCTACGCTGGGCCCGCCGTTGGGTGGTTATATTGTTGATCATGCATCGTGGCCTTACATATTTTACATAAATATTCCGCTTGGTGTAATTGCAACGTTGCTAACACTGCAGTTTGTAAGGAGCCCGAAATATGGCGAAAAAAGTGTGGCAGGTGATGTTGATTGGTTGGGTATTGGCTTGCTGGCCATCACGGTAGGATCTCTTCAATATGTGCTGGAAAAAGGGCAGGATGATGACTGGTTTAATAGTTCGGTAATTATTTATTTGGCTGTAGCCGCGGTGCTGGGATTGTATTTTTTTATTTGGCGGGAGCTACGTTTTAGAAAACCCATTGTGGATTTACGTGTTTTAAAAAACAACAACCTACGGGTAGGAACGATCCTCTCTTTTATAATGGGCTTTGGCTTGTATGGATCTACTTTTATTATTCCGTTATACACTCAATCTATTTTAGGCTGGACGGCACAGCAGGCAGGTATGCTGATGGTGCCTGCGGCGCTTACCACCGCTTTTATGATGCCGATTATTGGCAACTTGTTACAGAAGGGTGTGCCGCAGCAATACCTGGTAGCCGCTGGTATGTTGCTGTTTTCGATCTTTACGTTTTGGGGCTATTTTATATTAACACCCGATACAGATACAGATAATTTTTTCTGGATGCTGATTGTACGTGGCATGGGGCTGGGTATGTTGTTTATACCAATAACAGCATTGTCGCTCTCTACCTTAAAAGGGCAGGAGATAGGCCAGGGTGCCGCGTTTACAGGAATGATGCGACAGTTGGGTGGCTCATTTGGTGTGGCATTAATCACCACTTTTTTATCCCGCCAGAATATGGTTCACCGAAGTACGTTAGTAAATAGACTAGATACAAATAATCCGGCTGTGATGCAACGATTAAATGGGATACAGCAAAATTTTATTAACAAAGGAATGAATGCAGAAGTAGCAGTGAAAAGCAGTTATTCGGTGATGGATCGTATAGTTACCAAACAAGCCGCCGTGTTATCGTACATGGATGTGTTTATGTACCTGGGGATATTGTTTCTTATTTGTGTTCCTTTTGTATTAATGGTTAAAGGAAATAAAGCAAAGAAGCTGGATTTATCGGAAGCAATGCATTAGAGGTTTAGGGGATTAGGGTTTAGGGAGTTTAGAAGGTTTAGGATTTACGGTTAATGAAGTTTCGGTTTAGAAAGCCTGGTTTTTTCTTCTAAACTCCCTAAACCCTAAACTACTAAACTTCTAAACTAAATCTAAACCCTAAACCTCTAAACCAAACCTAAACCCTAAACTTCTAAACTAAATCTAAACCAGCTACGCCAATTTTGCTTCGTGTGTAATATTGGTATTTAACAATTTTGAAATAGGGCAGTTTGCTTTTGCATCTGCTACAGCTGTTTCAAATTGTTCGGGGCTGATGCCGGAAATTTTTGCAGTTACTGTTAAGTGAGACTCGGAGATAGCACCAGCGGCCGGGTCTAAAGTAATCTCACATTTTGTGTTGATTTCATCTGCGGTAAAACCTGCTGCGCCTAATACAAAACTCAGCTTCATACTAAAGCAGCCTGCATGTGCAGCAGCTACCAATTCTTCGGGGTTGGTACCCACGCCTTGTTCGAACCTGCTTACAAATGAATACTGCGTTTGGCTTAGTACCGTACTTTGAGTAGTTAGGTTGCCGGTTCCTTCTTTACCAGTGCCGTTCCATACGGCTGTTGCGTTTCTTTTCATAATAATTGTTGTTTATACTACAACATCAAAGCGGCTTCTCACCCTGATAATGTAGCATGCTTTTGTTTATTTTATTTGTTTAGAAGCCAGTTAATGCAGCATCGGTTAAAAAATCTTTAATGGTTTGTTCATCGGTTTCAAAGCCGGGCATAAAGTCTACTTGTTCCTCAAAATTTATTCCTTTAAAATAATTCAATTGAGCCCTGAATAATTTTTCACTAAATAAATCTTTATAAATATGTTCAGCTCTCTCCGCAATTTCAGTAATGGTAAAATGATCTTTTAAGATAAAATATAAATCTACGTAATCTTTCCATTTGCTTCTTCTTCCTAAAGCATATGCTTTCATAGCTGCCAAGTCTATTAAGGTTGGAATTGAAATAGAATCTTTAATATTTACAGGATGTGGAATCTCAAACTCATATTGAAAGAAAGTAAATTTTACATTCCGGCAACTTAAATTTAATTGTCCATCTATATTGAGCGTTACTCTAAAATTTTCTTTACTATCCTGAATTTTTTGTGTAATTGCTTTTGGTTTGATGGTGCCATTTTTAAATAGATCAAAATCTATAGACATACGATGACCAATATGCAGCGCAATAGATGTGCCACCCACCATAAAATATTCTCTTTTGAATTTTGATAGCAGCGGAAGAAGTTTCTGCTGATCTTCATTCAGGATATTAAAGTGCATATTTTTTAAAATAAAGAGAAAAATAGTTTTGTATCATTGGAGGGTAATTACTCCTGTCTCCCATCAATTCAATTTGTTTAAAAAATGTATCTGCAGCATTCTTAATTCCTACAATTTTAAAAAGACTTTTAACTTCTTCCTGGTCTGCATAATTTAAGAAAAACTCCAGCACAACCGGTAGCGGAAGATGCTCCTTTTCACTATCTTTTGTGTACCAAAAAAGATGTGCATTATTGCGTATTAATGCCTTTAATTCAGGACTATTTTCCATACCTAAATATACAAATAATAAAAACAGGATGCTGTTTTTATGGTTGCCAACCTTCATAGAAACTTAAACTTTTAAAAAGGTTGGCAACCCTTGCTAGCAACCCTATTTATTTAGAACTGCCTGTGCTATTTCATCCTCCTTAAACCCTACCAGTATTTCTTCTCCAATTGCTATTACCGGTCTTTTAATTAAACTTGTATTATTCATCATTAGTTGAATGGCGGCGGTTTGGTTGGTCACCTTCTCCTGCTCTTTTGCCGATAACCCACGCCATGTGGTGCTTTTCTTATTCAGCAATATTTGCCACCCGGCAAGTTTGCACCATGCTGTAAGTTTTGTTTTACTAACGCCCTCTTTTTTATAATCATGAAAAATAATCGGCATGTTTTTTTGCTTAAACCAGTCCAATGTTTTTTTAACAGTATCGCAATTGGGGATGCCGTAGATAGTAATGGTACGCATAATTAAAACTCGGGTGCTGCTGGTTTGGATTTCATGATGGCTTCAATTTTCTCAATCACTTCGGGTGTTATTTTGTCCACTACATCCAATGCTTTTAAATTATCCAGCAACTGCTGTTTTTTGGTAGCACCTAAAATGGCAGTACTTACATTTGGATTTTTGATACACCAGGCAATGCTTAATGCTGCGGTGGTAGTACCTAGTTTGGTGGCCAGTTCGCTTAATTTCTTAACCTTTTTAACCCTGTCTTCCAGTAATACTTTTTCTTTTAGCCAGCCAAGGTCATCCATGGCGAGTCGGCTTCCTTTAGGAATACCATCATTGTACTTGCCGGTTAAAAGTCCTGATGCCAGCGGGCTCCAGATGGTGGTACCCATACCAACGTTTTTGTAGATTTCTGCAAATTCAACTTCTACTTTATGGCGCTCAAATAAATTGTATTGTGGCTGCTCCATGGTAGGGCCAATCAACCTGAATTTTTCAGCAATACGGTGCGCTTCCATTATTTCTACACCACTCCATTCGCTGGTACCCCAGTATAATATCTTGCCTTGCTGCAGCAATAAATTCATGGCCCAAACGGTTTCTTCAATAGGTGTTTTTTTATCAGGTCTGTGGCAAAAAAACAGGTCGAGGTAATCTACCTGTAGCCTTACCAATGCTTCATTGCAGGCTTCTATCAAATGCTTACGACTGTTACCTGTTTGGTTGGGTTTATTATCGTTACCCCGCCAGCCAAAAAAGGCTTTGGAAGAAACAATGTAAGAGGTTCTGTCCCATTTTTTCTTTTTGATAACCCTACCCATCATTTTTTCGCTTTCACCCAGTGCATATGCTTCTGCATTGTCAAAAAAATTGATGCCATTATCGTAAGCAATGCCCATTAATTCATCCGCAATCTTATCATTAATTTGTTTACTAAAACTTACCCAGCTGCCGAACGAAAGTGTGCTTACCTGCAAACCTGATTTACCTAATCTTCTGTAATCCATAAAAATATTTTGTGTTGAAAATTGAAGGTACAGCAGCCAGTTTCTATATCTAGTGCAGCCATATTAAAATTCCTTAATTAGGAAACTCTGCGTTGGAAACTTTTACAAAACCTTTGGGGTGCACAATATGCCATTCAGTAAAATCCTGCCTGGCATCCATGCCAACACCGTCAATAATTTGCGTTTTACGCCGTATACGTACCGGCTTATCAGTAAAGAATTCGGCACCCGTGATGCTTCGGTCCCAATACAGTTCATCGCAATATAGTGTATCGCCTAAAATATTTATTACTCTCACACTATCTTTTAAAAACATTTTGCTCTGGCTGTCTTTATACTTGGCGTAGCGGGCGTCCATCTTGCTTTCCACACTGTCGTTGAGGCCATAGAAATCTACATGCATGCCTTGGGGGAACTCAACGTACGTTACAGTATCCTGCACCCTGTACATAATGGGGCCGGTTAATATTGCTTTTCTTTTTCCATTAACGGTGTAATGAATTATAACCTTTTTTGCTTCATCTTTACCTATGCCTTTTGTGTTGATGGCGGCTACCTCCGCAAGCTTGTTTTCGCAACTGCACAAAAAAAAGCAGCCTGTGGCTAAGGCTGCAATTAAATTTTTATAAAAAGGTATTTTCATCAGTCTACCTGTTTTTGTATTAATAGTATTTAGACCTGTTGAACCACAAATCACCCAGCGATAAACCAACAGAAATTCTAAAAGTACTTTCCCGGGTGTTAGATTTTTTGTTGCCGCGGCTGCCAAATTCAATAGCAGTATTAAGGAAGGATACCTGTGTTTCGTAAAAAGATCTGCGGAGTTTAAGTGGGAATCCGGCACCCAGCGAAATACCAAATTCAGGAAGATCGTTGCCAACATTTATATAATCACTTCCATAATAAAAGCCGCCCCTGTACTTAACTGCCCTAAAGTAACTTTTAATATTATCTAATCCGGCAGGGTTGTATTCGGCTCCGGCACGAATTTTCCACCCGTCTTTCACCTGGTCTTTCTGACCAAAAAAACTGTATTTGCTCCAAAAACTTTTTTCGTAATCTAATCCAACCAGCCATCGGTTACTGCTGTCTTTGTAAGTAAAACCAACGCCTAAACTTGATGGATAAGCCACGGTGCCATTATCCGTTTTTTGATACACACTATCTATCCTGTAACTATTGCCCGAGGGGTCATATTTTACAGTTTCCCTGATGGTGCTTTGGGTTCCCTTCATAGTTTGGGTAAGATTGCCATAAGCACCCAGGCGAATAACAGATTTTCGTTTTGTAACAATTTCATATTGTGTTCCCAAACTAAAAAAGACGCCTCCAAAGTTTGTTTTACTGGCCGAATTGGAATTATAGTAATTAACAGTATCGTTTAAAAAAGTAAGCTTGGTGCTATAATCTTTGTTGCCAAACCTGTAGCCGGAATTAAAACCGATATTAAATCTTTTGTACCTGATACCTGTTCCAAAGTTAAATTCACTAACACCGCCGCTACCTTCAAATATGGAAGCTACACTATCAATACCGGGCTTTCTTTCTAATTTTAAAATTTTATAATTGATTTTAGAAACCGGTTTTAGTCCAAAACTCATACCCAAAAAAAGACCTTTTCTATTCAGCTTTTTTAACCTCACCGGCATACCTAATTGTATGTAAGAAACTATCAGGTTGGTAGATGTAAATTTAGCGGAAGGGTTAATGCTTTTTAAGGTACGGCTATCTACCTCAGTTCCAAATTCAAAAATAGTATTGCGTAAATAACCAGGCGCCGCATAACTAAGATTGCCATAGCTGGCAGGGTTAGTAAAATTTACAGATTGTATATCTGAATAACCGGCAGTAATTCCACCCATTGATCTGTTGATAATATTTTGGTTGGGAGACATATCACCCAATCCGTAACGGGAATAAGGAGAGTTTTCCTGGGCTGAAGCAGTGTTAAAAATTATACAGGTTAAAACCAATCCAATCCATCTCATTATGTTAGCAGTTATTAACTTCGCTTATTGCGTAAAGTCCTTTGAATAAAAAGTTTAAGTCGGCAAATATCTTCTTTTTAAGGTGACGGGCAAAATAGCCTGCATCGCCACCGGTTAAAACCACGTTAAAGTTGCCATACCGGTTGCTGTAAAAGTCAATGAAACCGGCTATTTCAAAGGTTATACCGGCAATTACACCGCTCTGTAAATTAGTTTTGGTATCGTACCCGATAATGGGAAAATTGCCCCCATTTGCCATCGGTCCTTCTTCCAGTAACGGCAATTGGGCGGTAAAATCATGCATGGATTTATAGCGCATTTGCATGCCGGGCGAAATAGCGCCGCCCAAAAACTGGTGATATTGGTTGATGAAATTATACGTGATGCAACTGCCCAACGCAATTACCAAATTGTTTTGTTTTGGGTAAAAATGAACGGCTGCAGCAGCAAGGGCCAACCTGTCTGCTCCAATGGTTGCCGGCTTACCCACCGGTGAGGTAAAATTAAGTTGGGTAAGATGGGATAGTTTGTGAAAGGCAGTATGCACTGCTAAAATTTCTTCCATTAATGGGTTGTGATAGATAACAGATGAAAGAATGCTGCAGTCAGGTTGGTAGGTTTCAATCAACTTTTTGATGGTTTCATCTTTATCGTCGGTAAGCAAAAGTTCGTTCACCAAAACATTACCTTCAAATAAAGCGGCTTTTAGCCTGGTATTTCCAAAATCAAAACAAATAGTTTTTTTCATTAGAAGAAATTAGAATTTTTAAATTTACTGCAAGCTATTTTTAATTTTTGATGTTGAGTTTTTGTGGGTATTGAATTTCTAACGCAGCGTTGCTTTACAACCTATGCAGTAAATTAAGCAGAATAAATTACTGGGATCGGTGTTTTAAAAACTTTTTAATTATTCACCACCTCCTGCTGCTTTCAATTATACAACTTAAAAAAGTCTCCTTATCAATTCCCCCATAACTGCAAGTAGCGAATCATTGACCATTCACCATTCACCATTCACTATTCACCATTCACTATTCACCATTCACCATTCACCATCCCCGCTACAAATACCCCAACACCTCATTCATATAATGCACCTGTTTAAAGTTAACATGCTCCACTTTGTGCTCCACCGTTTCATGCGCCCAGGTGGTGTGATAGGGAATGTGTACAGCATCCCCGCCAATAGCCAGCACAGGCAATACATCCGACTTAAGAGAGTTGCCCATCATTAAAAATTCAGCAGGTTTTATATCAAGATGTTTAATCAGTTTCAGGTAATCTGATTCCTGCTTATCGCTCATAATTTCTATGT
The DNA here is from genome assembly GCA_031427745.1 of Chitinophagaceae bacterium. GTDB lineage: Bacteria > Bacteroidota > Bacteroidia > Chitinophagales > Chitinophagaceae > Ferruginibacter. The sequence continues at coordinate 9,777 of JANPNY010000175.1, forward strand.
GGTGAAAATAGTGTTCAAGCCCTGATTTTTTTAGCTTTCGTTCCTGGTCGAGCAGATCGCCCTTGGTGGCAATCACCAGGCGGTATTTGCCTTTTAATGCAACTAAAACATCCTCTACCCCTTCCAATATTTCAATGGGCTTTTCCAGCAAATCTTTACCGTATTGCAACGCTTTTTCAATAACAGCAATGTTTAAGGTATTATCCGTTACCCTCAGGGCAGTTTCAATCATGGATAGCATAAAACCCTTTATACCATAGCCATACAATGGCAGGTTTTGTATCTCTGTTTTAAACAGCTCTTTGGCAAGTGTATGTCGGGGTAAATAGTCTTCCAGCAAGTCGCAAAATAACTCTTCGGTTTCTTTAAAATAAGGCTCATTTATCCAAAGTGTATCGTCTGCATCAAATGCAATTACTTTTATTTCCATGGTAGTTACCTGCCTTTAAAAAATTGAAAAAAAAGAAAAAAAAACTAATTTACTGTAAGTTAAAAATAAACAAAATTAGAGAATGGTGCCAGAAAAAACCAATGGTATTTGTGCATTAATTATTATCAATATCATTAAGGCAAATGAGAAGAATACTGTCGGGTTGTTAGATGCGCTTTTGATAAAAAATTAGTACATTTTTTTAAGAATTGCAGCAGATAAAGTTGACAATAATATACTATTGCCCGTAAATATTTTATTGGTCAATAAATCTTTGTAAGTGGCTTTAAGTGGTAAAACAAAAACCTGTTGGTCGTTCTCCAGATTGAACAATACAATAATCTCGTTGCTATCGTCATACCTTTTATACCCCAGCTTTTTTCCTTCGGTAATGATAAAATCCAGCTTTCCTTTTGATAAAACCGGGTTGCTTTTTCTGATGGCGATTAGCTTTTTGTACCAGTTAAACTGTTGTTGATTAAATGCAACTTTATCATAGCTTTTTTCGCCCGGTTGATAGTTGCTTCGTGTTTCATTTTCAAATTGAAACCCCGGCCACATCAGGGGTTTTCTGCAATGCGGATCATCAGCACCCCACATACCCATCTCTTCTCCATTAAAAATTTGTGGTGCCCCGATATTGGTGAATAAATGCACCAGGTACAGTCTCACTCTTTGGTAGGTTTCTGCATCCGGCTTACCTGTTTTATATTGACTGTCGTCGTTGGGTGTGGCTTTAAATTTATATTGATTGGGATTGTAAAAATCACTCAACAACCTTGGTGCATCATGGGTGGAAGATACATTCATCATAGCATACCGGTTATCCGGCAACAACCTGTTCCATTGAAACTGTAAACTATCTTCCAATGCTTTTGCATCGATGGAATTATTCGTTTTAGCAAAGAAATACCGGGCTGGTTTGTAGGCCTGGTAAAACATCACTGCGTCAAAAATATCTCCCTGTGCATAGGGAGCAGGATCCATCATTTTATCGGGCCATTGCTGCCACCAAATTTCACCAATTAAATAAGCATCAGGGTTGATGTTACGTACCTGCTTTCTAAAATCTCTCCAAAAGCCAAGTCCTATTTCATCGGCAACATCCAGGCGAAAGCCATCTATTCCTTTGCTAAAGTCGCCACCCGGCGCCAGCCATCTTTTGGTAACTACAAACTGGTGTTGTTTTGCGCCTTCGTTGATATCGCCTTCGTATGGATTACCCGTTTTGCGGTTGGTAGTAATATTTACTTTCTTTAGCTCAGGCAACGATTGATTGCCCGCCCATCCTTTGTAAGCGAATTCGTTTTGCGGCGTAGCAGCGTCATCAAATGAAGTGATATTATACCAATCTTTGTACAGACTTTTTTGCTGATTTTTTATAATATCCTGCCAGGCCCAAAACATAATACCTGTATGGTTCCATGAATAATCCATGATGATTTTCATATTTCGTTTGTGCACTTCCTGCACCAGTTTTAAAAATAATTTATCGGCTGCTGTCCATTGCCAGGTGGCCGGATCGGCAGGATTTTCGGCTGCAATTATTTTGTTATCTCCAACAGGATCGGGGCCAAAGTTTACATCAATATGGTGATAATTTCTGGCATCGTATTTATGTAAAGAAGGGGCATCGTTGAGTGGATTGATGAAGAGCGCATTTACACCCAGTTGTTGCAAATAATCCAGTTTGTTGAGGACACCTTGCAGGTCGCCGCCATACCTACGGTAATGTATGGTTTCATTAAAAGGCTTGTTCAATTTTTTTTCCCATGCCTGCTGACCAAACCAGTCTTGTGTCCATGGTGTAATTTGCCAATTTGCCGGCGGCTCCATTTGTGTTGGCACTGTAATATTTTTTACGGAAGGATCGTTTTTTTTATCGCCATTGTAAAACCGCTCTACAAAAACCTGGTACCAAATGGCGGATTTGCTCCAATCCGGTGGTTTAGTAAATGGAGTTTTAAGCGTTTGCGACAGCAACAAATGACTAACAAACAAAAGGCACGTAAGTACAAATAGATTTTTCATTATTCCAAAATGTGTTTAGTTATGTGGAGAGTGAAGCATCCTCTACCTTGAAAAAAGAACCGGGTTTAGCGGCGTATCAATTACCGATCCGATAGTTGCCCCTGGACACCATGTATTCCAATCATTCACCTGGTTTTTATTCTCCGGATCTTTTAGCAGCATATCCTTATCCATTAAAATAGCGGTCAATACTTTACGCATTTGGTTGGTAGTATTTGCCCCCGCCCGGTGAAACACCCAACCTGAATGAAAGCTTACTTCGCCTAAATCGAATGGCTCTATTACATGTTTAAAATCTGTGAGCTTTAATTTTTGGTGCAGAATCATTTCGCTTTTATCACTAATTGCTAATTCTCTTCCCTCCACTATCTGGTGGCTGCCGGCACTAAATTCCAATGGTCCCATCTCGAGCGGAGTTTCCTGCAATGGTATCCAGGCAGTAATCGTTTTATCGCTTGCCAACGGCCAATAATACTGGTCGGCATGCCACGGCGTAATACCGCCACCGCCTTCTTTAAACAAAGCCTGGTCGTGGTACATACGCACGCCGGTTGTCTGCATCAGGTCGGCAGCAATTTTTGCCATCCGTTTACTAAAAATAAATTCCTTTACCAGTTCATCTTCTGTCCATAAATTAAATATTTGAAGAAAAGCCTTACCATAAGTATCTCTTTCATCAACGGCGGTAGTTATAGTACTCATGGCAGCTACCAGCTTTGAAATGGCAGGAGTGAAGAAATCAATTACTTCTTTGTTGAATACTCTTTTTAATTTGATAAAGCGGTATTGCTGGTAGTAAGCAATTTGTTCATCGGTTAAATTATAAGGCACATCAAGAGCATCCTTTATTGACCGGGGAATGGTTGGCATATAACAAATTTATTGTAAAAATAATCTCTTAAGCAAATACCCGATAATACGCTTAATCTTGGATGCATTTCAAACTGTCGGTGGTCGGTGAAGGACACCAGTCACTATAGGTTACCAAAGGTTGGTGTCGCCAACGACCACTTCCTGCGTTAAAATTCATCTTTAAAATGTGTATGCACCCCAACTGACCAACGTTTTATTTGTAAAAATAGCTAAAGGAGATCTGTGTTAAAATGCTGTGGAGATATTGAAAAAAAAGTGTGGGGTGCCGTATCAGTTGCAGTAAACCCATCTTGACTGAAGCTTTATTCTACGAATGTTTTGAAAATAACCGACTTTAATTTTGAAATTTCCTTTTCGTTTAGGTTTTCAAAAACCTTTGTAATTCGCTGTCTTTCTATCGTTCTTATTTGATCTAATACAATCCAGCCTTTTGTTTTATTATACTTTACTTTCACCTTTGTTGGGTACGGCTTGGAACTACTTGTCATCGGTGCAATCGCTACTAATTGCAAATATTTATTCATCTCATCAGGGGATATAATTACACATGGGCGGGTTTTCTTGATTTCACTTCCGATCGTTGGGGGTCAAGGTTCACTAGAACAATGGCCTATTAATTTAATTCTATTATTCAAAAATTTTCGTTTTCAAAAACATCATTCATCAGCAATTTGTCATCACCATTTTCATGCATTTTTTTAAATGCTTTTTCCCATCCTTTCCGGGGGTTTGATTTTGGCTTAAGGATGATATAGCTCTTTTCCAGAATCAATTCCACTGTATCTTGTATATTATATTTTTCAAGCAGTGTTTTACTAAGCCTGATTCCTTTTGAGTTTCCGATTGATATAACTGAGATGTCCATTATTTTTAATTTGTATTTACAAAGTAATTACAAAAGAGGGAATTTTAAAACATTTATTTTGAAACCGAAAAATAGGCTATGGTTACCGCTGCTCTTACATGTTAAACAATATTTCC